>JAKAYZ010000428.1 GCA_021816165.1 Planctomycetota bacterium
GATGCGGCAGGGGCTTGCCAATGGAATCAAAGGTCTTGCGTCCCATCAGCACGGCATGGCCAGTTGTCAGCTTTTTGAATCGCTGGAGGTCGGCCGATAAGTGCCAGGGCAGGCCGTTGGCGGATCCGATCCCCCTATCCGGGTTCATCGCCGCAATAATACTGATTTCCATTTTATTCACCGCGGGTTGTACTCCTGGCACGATTTAAACGGCCACTTTAAATTTGATGGGCGGATGCGGGTCGTAACCCGTAAGCACAAAATCTTCATAGCGAAGTTGATCGATCGGCTTGCGGGCGATGGTAAGCGTCGGCAACGGCTTAGGCTCGCGTTGCAATTGCAATTCCAGCCCACGCCAATGGTCATATTCTGCCATGGGGGAATCTGGATCGGCCACATAAATGTGGGCGTCGACTATGGTGTGCGCGAAATAACCGAGTGCAAGACCCGTCTCCTGGGCGATCATCTGAGTGAGCGTTGCATAGCATGCCAGATTAAACGGAATGCCCAATGCAATATCACCTGACCGATGCGAGAGATGGCAATTAAGCCGCCCGTCAAGCACTTGAAAGACGAAACTGTAATGGCAGGGTGGCAGCCGGCTGACTTCGGCATTGCCGGGTTCCCAGGCGCTGACAACCAGGCGCCTGGAATTGGGATTGCGTTTAATTTCATTGATCACATAGCCGATTTGATCAATTTCCTGCACGGGGCAGGTCGTCTCGCCGGTTTGAGTGATGGGCGCATGTGATTTTTGCACAGGGTGGGGAAAACGCCGCCAGTATCGGCCGTAGGCGGTTTCCAATTCGCCGCGTTGATCGGCCCAATCGTCCCAAATTTTGGTGTATTGCCGCAAATCGCGGATATGTTCCTGGCCGGAGAGATACCAGAGCAATTCGCGCAACACAGCGGAGTAGTTCACACGCTTTGTGGTGAGCAGTGGAAAGCCCGCGGCCAAATCAACCTTATAAAATGCCCCAAAGTAACTGACGGTATCAACGCCGGTTCGGCTCGGCTTGCGAATGCCTTTGTCCATCACCAGCCGAACAAGTTCGTGGTATTCCTTCATCGAGATCGCAGTCCTTCATCAAAGCCAGACCGGCCCGTATCTTCAAAAAACCTCGGGCCTGCCCGGCGCGCGGATTGTATACCAATGCACGCCGACTTGCGACCATGAAAAATTATGATTACCCGCCAATGGCGACCGTCATCTTACCCAATGACCGGGAACCCAGCGATATCTTCCCCACCGCGGCTGCCAAATGTAATGACCACGCACCCAAACAGCGCCCGGCCAAGGTGCACCGGGCACAACCACAACGGCACGCGGAGGCGGAGGTGGCCCTGGGCGGGCGACCACCACCGTGCGACAACCGGTCAGGAGAAGCAACCCGCACAAACCAAGACCCGCCATCCCCGTTTGCATTTTGGTCATAAAGCGTACCCCCATACAAAACTTCCATAATGGTGCCACTGGATGACTAAACGGCAGGCGCGGGGCAAGGTTGCAGAAACGATATTAAATGCGAAATGGACCGGTCAGTCTGAAGATTAGAGGACCTGCCGACCGGAACCGGAGGTTTTTCGTCGTTTAAGCGGCAGGAGGGCCGCTGCCGCTCCGCCCAGCAATGCGAACGATTCTGGTTCGGGTGTGTAATTGGTGCTAAAAGCCCCACCATTACCGGTAAGGGCGGCTGGTGTGGATAAAGCTTGAAAGGTTTTTCCATCAACGAGGGTAATGCTGTTAAGGCTTGCGGCGTTATTGGCAGTGACACCACTGATGGAACCGGTTTGGTTCACATGGCTTCCAGTGATACTTGCCGATGCGTTATTGAAGCCAAACGAACCGTAGTCGGGAAGCGTGGCCAACTGATAGCTGCCGCTGCTGGTACCAAATTCCGGCGATTCGACAATCCATTCTGCAGAGGAGCGGGCGGCGCTGGCGGTTTGCGAATTGATGGTGGTAATTTGATAGCTGGCACCGGAGGTAATATCTTGGATATTAAATGCATATTCATTTGAGGATGGTTGATAAACCACCGACGCACTGATCTTGTCGCCGGGGCTTACCGTAAATACGGGCATTTCCACCTGAGGGTAAAGTTCATACCATGCCGTGTAGCTAACCGTGCCGCCGGACCCGATGACTGCCTGGGTGCCGGTTTGTTCGACAGTGCTGGAATTAAAGCCATCGAGGCCCACCCAAAACGATGCAGCCACATAGCTGCTGGAAGACTGGGTGGTAACCGCGGGCTGTGTCCATGTAGCGGATACAGAATTAAAGGCATAGCCGCTGCTGGCCGTATCGGCATAGCCAGACCAGTTGGTGGATTCATACGCGCCGCTGGCAGCCGACGTCAATCCAGCTGCCTTGGGCGTACGCATATTTGCGTGGGCCGTACGAAAGCCGCCAGCGATCGCCACGGCCAATACGCCGCCAGAAAGGGCTGCAAACTTTGAAAGTCGTTTTTCAGACGGGTGAAAGCACATAGAGCATACTCCCTTACCATGACACGCCGACTGTGGCCAAATAGGGGGTTGCTCGCCCGCTTCCACCTTGAACGATATTGGATCG
>JAKAYZ010000005.1 GCA_021816165.1 Planctomycetota bacterium
ACCGTCAATTATCCATTGCAGAGCGTGCCCCAAAAGTCGCGGGCCATATCTGCCCGAAAAAAGCATCGCTCCGTTACGCTGCCGGTGCAGTTGTATTATCGTGATCCATTGAGTCATCAAATGGTGCAGATGTCCTGCGATCCGCAACTGCCGGATGTGATTACGGCCTTGGCGCAGGCTCCCAATCCATTTTCCCCCAAGTACAATCCGCGAGCCCCGTATATTGCCGCGTCCTATCAACGCATTGTGGCGATGCTTTTTACGTTGTGCCACAATAAAAACATTATTGCAACGTTTATGATGCAAAAGAAGGCTCCACCGTCCATGGCCCTCTACGCTTCCCTTAACCAGCCGCGCCCCAGTGGGCATACGCTGGGTGTTTACCGCCACGCCAATGGCTGGAACACAACGCCGACCACCCAGCCCAACAATGGCGTGTCGCCGTTTAGTTCAACATTACCCGGCGAAAAACCCGGAAATTAGGGACGCATATGCCCCGACGGGAAGCCGGGCGGTGGCCGTAGGGTTACGTGAACGGTGATGATTCTTCCGTTCCGAGCCAGCCGGATGGCTACATGCTCAGGATCCGCATGAATTTTTTTTGCAATCCGGTTGAAGTCAGCCAGTCCGATGCCGTCGATACCAAAAATAATATCGCCGGGTCGAATTCCAGCCCGTTGGGCCGGAGAATGGGGATAGACCCCAAGTACTTCAATATCGCGTTGGTGTCCCAGCTGGCGAATTTGTCGCCGCAAGGGCGAATTGCCGGGCACCAAGGCATAGCGGATGCCAAATTGCACCTGCCTGATCTGGCCATATTCAATGAAGTTGCGAAGGTAGGATTTTCTTCCAGTTACGCCAAGGGCTTTTTTCCAGGTGGTAACGGCTGCCAGTTCGCCGCTTGACGAAAAGATGAAGGCTGGATGCGGAGCGGTTCGCAAAAAAATCATCAGGGTAGCATGAGCGGTGCGGCGGCTTGCAAACCCCGGGCCTTGAACGGGCACCAGCCAGCGTACCGCCGGCTGGTCGGCGGCCACGGCCAGCAGCAGGCCCGGGTGCTGCGGCAATTGTCGCACCATCCGCACTGGACGCACTCTTGTGGCAGGGGGCAGCTGCAGCACGGTCATATTGAGAAAATAGTTGGTTGCGTATACATGGGCGGCCACGGCCTTACCATCGGGCAAAATCACCCGGACTTTGGCGGTGGCACCCGGTGGGGCCAGAACCTCCAGCACCAGAATGCGGTTCGGTTTGGCTGTGGCCAAACCATAAACGGTTTGATTGCGGTGCCGCTCGATTTCCCTCAAACGCATCAAAATGCCATGTAAAATGGGCCAGGGCAGGTCGGTTCTGTCGGGTCCGTGCCGAAACAGAAAATGCCGCAGAAGAAAGATTTCCACGTGCCGGTCATCGGCGATCTTATCCAGAACTTGCTGCTGCCGCGGCGTTAGATTCCGGTTGCGGTGATAATGGTCAGGTTTTTCGTGCAGTGGCTCAATAACCACGGTTGGAACAGAATGCCGGCCCGGACGAAAATTTCGGCCATGAAACTTCAGGTGGTGGTGCTGAATCCAGCGCAGTTTCCATCGATCGAATTTCGCTCGCATCTCCGGCGGCAGCAGCGCATCGGGATTCCGACTGGGTTTGATAATCACCAGCGACTGGCGAATGCGGTTATAAAGAGACTGCGTTGCTTGCGACATTTTCCCCAAAAATGTACTGGATATGCCCCCAGCACTGGTCTTGGTCGCAGCGGATGCTTGAGCCTCACCAGAAGCTGCCCCCGCTGGCTGCGCCAACAAGGTCACTCCGCATGCCAAGACCAGACTCAGCACAATGGCCCTTAGCCAAGCCCTGCCCCGCAGCGCCCGATGGGCTATGCGGGATCCGCTGCTTCCCGTGAGAAATCGAAAGGTTACATTCATTCAATACCCATCCGACGGTCATCCAATCTGCGCCGGAATATCTAAATTCATTTCCACCACCATGAAGCCCCCGCGGTTCCCCGAGCGTATCGTCAAGCCGGCGCCGCTTAGAATACACCTTGGGGTTGCAATGCCGCAACCTGCTGAGTTCCGTTTTGTGCGGTGGCCGCATGATCAGCCAGATAGCCCCGGGCAAACTTTTGCGCCGCAGCATAATGGGTAAAAGTCTGACTGACAGATTCTCCGCCCGGCATTTCAATGCGCACTACGTACTGGGTGGGCTGTCCCGCGTTTGCGGCCGTGGTTGCGGTGGCTCCAGCGGAGGTCCTTCCGGCCACATAACCGCCCACGCCAATAAGCAGACATGCCGCCGCCAAGGCCACGCGCCGCAAGGCGCGCAGCGTTCCCGGTGCGGCAAAGGAAACTTTCAGCGGGGCATAAGCCTGATCATGCAGTTGAGCCAGGCAATCGGCGGCCAAGTGATGCGCTTCTTGTTCTGTAGGGAGGTAACTTTCCCAAACCTGCCGACGCCCAGCTTGCTCCTGCCGCAGCTTATGGAGCAGGGCCGACAACTCCGGGTCGCCAGCCACCTGCGCTTCCACTTGTGCCCGCGACTGGGCGGACAATTCACCGTCCAGATATTCCTGCAGCACTTCGACGTTTACTAACATATCACACCACCTTACAGGCCCTGCGGCCACTTCTAAAACGCAACTACCGGATTCATCCGGGTAATCGCACCACCGTCGTCCACGGGCGACTCAACCACCACCGTCTCCGTGGATCTGCGCCACGCGATTGCGCGCCCGATGCAGCCAGGTTTTCACCTGCGACTCGGTGGACTGCATCAGGCGGGCGATTTCCCGGTAGGCCATTCCCTGCTGTTCCCGCAGAACCAGTGCCTGTCGCCATGCGTCCGGCAACGTTTCAATCGCTTTGCGCAAAGATGCTGCAGTTTCCACCATCGTCGCTTCCGCGGACGGATCAGCATCATTACCCAGCGTTTCCAGCAGCATCGCATCGGCCTCCAGCGACCGTCCAATCTTGCGCCGCCGACAACTGATCACATTGCGGGCGACTGCCTTGGCCATCAGAGGCCAACCGCCGTCCGACCAGTCGTAGCCATCACGATGGCGAAACAGGTTCAGGAGGGCCTCCTGAACCAAGTCTTCCGGCTGTTTGCTGTCCCGCATCGGCGCTCCAAGCATAGCCCGAGCCAACGCCAAAAGCCGCCCAAAATTGGCGTTTACAGCGGCTTCAAATTGCCTATCGGCCATCGTTTGGGCTGCCATCATGCGTCCCGGCTTCAATAGTTACCACGTACCACAGGGGCATTGGTTGCAAAATCAACGTTATTGTAAAACCCCGTAGACACATCAGCCATGCATTATATCGGCCTTGGCCGCCTTGAACATCCTGGGCGAAGGTTGCCCTGATTTTACCTGCCCAAACCAAATAAGCTGCGGTTAACAATAATCCCTATATCCAGGCGGTGTGTTTTCATGATCGCCACATTTCTCTGCAGCCAGCGGCCACTTGCGGAAAATGGTTCCGCTACCCCATCACTTTCACGAAATTATTACCCCAATCTAACGGCATTTTGGTTATCGGAGCTTACATATAGAACGGGCTGGCGAGTTTTATTCGCCTTAGACCTGTAACCCTGCCGAAAGTTATAGGTGTGGTTTGGTCCAACGCGTGAATTGGGCTATACTTATCGATGTCCCCCGGCTATGGGGGATGAGAGTCGAGGTTGGCGGAGCCGGCCGTAAAAGAGGAACCGATAAATTTATCGGATCAGTGCGGGTTATATGCTCACTGCCAATCCATGTCTTGCCCCAGCGGCTGCTTCCGGTTTCATGTACGGTTGCCAGATTTTACAGCCTTACATGCCGATTTTTTTTGTCTCTTTTTTGGTTACGTTGGTGCTTACGCCACTGATGCGGCACTTGGCCTTGAAGCATGGCGTAGTGGATGAACCGGATTTTGGCAGAAAAATTCATGCCCATCCTGTGGCCTACCTGGGCGGAGTGGCCACTTTTCTGGGATGGTTGGCGGGTGTGGTTGTTTCGCTGCTTATTGTGCTGCCCAAAGGGCCTGGTGGCGCTTCAATAGCTTCCGTGCACATGCCGCCGGGCGTTATTCTCGGAGCAGGGGCGGTGGTCCTTTTCGGCTTGCTTGACGATGTTTATGGTTTGCCTCCGCGTTTCAAGATTTTTGGGCAGTTCTTGGGCGGAACCGCCTTGTTTTTCCTGTCTATTGATGCGCACGGGTTTTTGGGCGTGCGCCTGGACATGGCCAAGATGTTTATTTATCCGCTGGAGCGATATGGCTGGTTGCCCGCGCTGCAACTGCATCATCCGATGGCTTTTGCCACTATGGCGACCATGTTCAGTGCGATAGTGGTGGTTTTCATTATCGTCGCCGCATGCAATGCCACGAATTTGCTTGATGGCCTTGACGGACTTTGCAGCGGTGTCACCGGCATCATGGCTATGGGTTATCTCATCCTGGCGGTCTTTTTGGCCACGCAGAATCTGCCGGCTCCCGGCATTGCCTCGGTGGATCCCACGCGTATTGCTCTAAGTTTGGCGCTGCTGGGATCAGTCCTGGGTTTCCTGCCGTTTAATTTCAATCCAGCCAGTATTTTTATGGGTGATACCGGCAGTATGTTTCTTGGGTTCATCTGCGGAACCATGATTGTCTTGTTTGCCAATGACGGCATCTTCCGCTGGTTTCTCGGAGCAGTGGTTATCTTCGGTTTGCCGATGCTGGATACGTTTCTGGCCATTATCCGCCGGAAGCTCAACCGGCGTCCCGTATTTTCTCCGGACTCCGGTCACTTTCACCATTTCTTGATCAAACGCGGATTGTCCGTACGCCAAGCGGTGTTGGTGAGCTATGCCCTTACCGCGGTTTTTGTGAGCTTTGCCTTGGTCATTGTGATTATTCCCACCGGTTTGGCTCTGGGCATTTATCTGGTGCTTTTTGGCTGGTTGGTGGTGGCCGCGTTCAAAATGGGCATGATCTTCCAAGAAGGCCTGCCACCGCAGAAAAATCCGGTTGCGTCGTCGGTCAGCGCTGCCCCCGCGCCGTCGGCGAAGCCGACTAGCCCGCAGGCTGTCAGCTTTGCGGTAGAAAAGCGACTGAACTAATCACCTTCACGGGTGCCAGGCGTTATGGCACCTTCGCTTCGCCTTCCAGTTTGGCAACTCCCAGTTGATCCAGGGTTGTACCATGCAGCCACACCTTGGACCAAGTTGTATTGATGGCGGCCAGATCAAGAATAAACAGTACAGATAAGGCCACGTGCAGGCGTGGGCGAGGCCATTGGTCGGCGGTGAGTTTTTCCATATTCACCGATTCACCAGCGCGGGCCAACTCCAGCAGCAATTGCGCTGCCGTATCCGTATCCGCGTTTTTAACATATCGGTAGACCTGCCATTGCAGCCATACCCGCACCAGCAGACCGGCCCAGATACTGGGCACGCGAATCAACCAATGCGGTGGAACATCATCGTTCATCAGGTCCGTTCCCAGCGGTATGTAGTACAGCGGTGCGGCTGTTCCTGGCGGACAAAATCCAGCAGGTGGCCGTTTCTGGCTGCTTTGATAGTAATATCTTCGGATGGCCGTTTCCCGCTTCCACGCTACAAAAACCAGCCCGGAATAAATCAATACAAAGAGAAGAAATGCGAGCAAGCCCAGATGTTCCGCAACTACGTCTCCGCTCAGCAGCACCAGAAACACAAGATAAAACATCATGATCAGGGCCAACAGCCCCAACAACACCGGGGTAAGCACCATGCCAATCACTGCGCCCAGACCCTGTAGCAGAATAAGTCCGCGCTGCCGGCGCAAGGCTCTCTGCACCAGTGCCAAACAGGCTCTACGATCCAGGGAATGGGCGGGATGGCCAAGAGTATTCATCACCAGTTAGTATAACGCATGCTGGGTGGTCGTGGCGGGCGGCAGCCGCGGATACAAGATTGGTGTCCGGCCAAAGACGGAAAATTCCTGCCACTCCGATTGCCCCGGCCACCCGGACTGGAAAGTATCTCTTTGTGGACGTGTCTGCGGCCCAGCTCTGCGCGGAACAACGCGCAGAGCAGAGCCTGTTGTGCGCCCAATGTGAATACCTCAAATGCCTGGACTACGCGGTGGTGCGGTGCGGCGGGGGCATCGTCGGCTGCGGGGCGGATGGGCTTTGTGTAGCTTGTCCAGATCGGGACAGCACATTTTGCGACCCGGCAAGACAAATGGCCTGGCACAGAGATGACGGGGTCTTACCTACGGCGGGAAAAGAGACGAAAAGGAATTTCGAGAATGTTTAATGCCGTTGGTATCACCGTGGGATGCTCCAGAGTTCCGTACACCTGAAGCTGCAGGAGTTGCGATCGTACCAAGCCAACAAGCAGGCCCAAAACGGGAATTCTGGTGCCTGCGGGTGAATGCGTAACCAGCGTAAGCCGTAGTCGCTGCGAAGCCAGGTGCAGGCGGCCGCGACCGTCCAGATTGACCCCAGGGCTGGTGAGAATGATTTTTTTGAAGTGAATAATGCCATGGTCAATGGAATACACGATCTTGCAGAATTGAAAGGCGTGGCTGACCGGCAGCCGCAATGTTGCCACCTGCAAAAGTCCCATGGCCAATGGCACGTTGTAAATATCGGCATGGCGCACCAATAAGATACCGTTACCCCGCATGGTTTTTGTTTCGCCCCAGATTCCGCTCATTTGAAAAGAGGCCGTGACATTTCCGGTATTTTTGCTGGGTATTCTGTCGGGCGGCTGATCATCGGTGTCTGCCGTGGCGGTGGTGGCCGGCCGGGTAGCCGCAGGTGCTTTGGCGGGCATTGTTGAGGGTCTCAAGTCGGTTCCAGGATGAATCTCCACCGGCTGCTGCGGCTTTGCGGGCGGTTGCCGGGGGGCGATGGATGTTGGGCCGGTGGGGTGGCCACGAACCGCTGGAGGGGGTAAGGCCGGTCGATTCGGGGTGTGTCCAGGGCCTGGACTGGAAAGCAAGTCAGCAAGCTGCGCGTGATCGAGTATAAGGCTGGCGTGAAAAGCGGGTTTTTTACGGATACTTAATGACACGTGGCCAGCAATGGCTCCGCCCGCAATGGCTCCGCTGAGATCGTCCACCCTGAGCAGTCGCGTTATTGGAGAGGTGCTAAGTTTTCCGGTCAGAGCTTGCAAGGTCTGGCCGGCGATGGAAAATCCGGCCAAGGCGAACCCGGCGTGGATGGACGGAGCGGTGTCCTGTGTGTTCCAACTTCCATTGAAGTGAGTGACCAGATGTTCGCAACCACTTTGGATGGCACCATGCGTGGTCAGATCATTAAGTTTCAGTCCTCCTCGAAAACTCCATAACGCACCGGTTTTTAGAGGCGTTCGGGTCAGCATTTTCAGTTGCATGAGCCAATGGCCATCGGGTGCAAGAGGGGCAATGAAGTTGCGGGATTTCACCGGAAGTTTGGCGATCCAGGCTGCGGCGATGGTGTTGGATTCCGCCTGGCCATGCGCCGAAAGAGTCTGGGTTTTGTAGACATAACTACCCCCAGCCTGGAGCTTAATGGCCCCGGCGGTACCGGTGAGGTGGTGTAAAGTCACTCGGGCTTTCGTGATATGAATGAGTCCCGTTACGTCGGAAATAGGCGTTGGCAAATCCGCTGGAGACAGGGACATCTGTTGTGGCAGCACCTGAATATTTAAGCCGGTCAGAGCAACGGTGCCCATGGTGGCGGCGCTGTGTTTGTGCACCATAAGGGTCGTGCTGAAGGTGCCGTTCATGGGTCCGTCGGGCCGCCATTTGGCCCACAGAGCTTTCCATCGGGGTGGCAAAGCTGTTGGCGGCAAGTGATTTATCGCAATATGCCACCAAGATCCGGACGCCCGCACGGTGGAACGAGTGTTGGATTGAGTTTGAATATCAGCCTGTATTTGCAGGGTTCCCACGGGCAAGCCGGGCTTGGCCGCACCCGTCTGAGCGGTAAGCTGGGTAATGTTAAAATGGTCCGGATCGATGTGGGCCTGCATGTGTACATGAGACAGAGTCCAGGGCAGTTCTGGCGGTTGCATGATTCCATGGGTAAGGCCGATGGTGCCGGCGACGGCGGGTTGGTCATTGGCGCCACGTGTGATCATGGCGTTCATGGAGACCAGACCGGTGGCGTGGAGTTTGGCAATCCACGTTTTATAGTAGCGAGGCAGACTTTGCAGCAGGCGCCGGTTCAGGGGTACGGCCGAGGCGGTCAAGCGAACTTGTGGTTGTATGGTCGCGAGATTGTTCGGGTTATAGTTGACCGTGCCGGTAAAGGTAATCTTTCCTCGATGGGCGGGTCCGGTGGCGCTAAGACGGATAATTTTAGTTTGCGTGGGCGTAAAATAAAGTTCGCCATGAACATGCCTGAGCGGGTATGGAAAATCACGATAACTGGCCTGCACATTGGTCGGAAAGATATCGATGGCAATGAGCGGAGCTCCGGTGGTTCCCGCAGCACGGGTAACGTGGCAGATGAAACGACCGATTCCGTAGGGATGAAAACGGTTCCAGATGCGGTGGATGGCCCGGGGCAGGCAATCCGCCAGGCGCCGATCAAAGAAGGCGTGGTTGGAAGAAATCTGCAGATCAATTGGAGCGGTATCGGAATTGATGCCGACCAGACCGTTTAGAGAACAGGGAAATGTTTCGGCGAGGCCTCGAACATGAACGAAATGAATTGCCCGAGCGGAAAAGTCAACCACGCCATGCACATCATGCAGAGGATAAGGAAAATGCACGTAACGAGCCTGGACGTTTTGCAGGACGATATGGCCATGGATGGTGGGCATTTCGCCGGCGGTGGGGCGCTCTATGGCCATGGTCAGGGCCATGGTTCCACTCGGCCGCAGGCGATTGAAGATGGCTCGCGCCGCCCCAAATCCGCGCATTTGTAAAATAGGCGGTGCCGGCTTTGGTATGCTCAAGTCGGGTATGAGCAGAGTCAACTGGAAGGGCATGCCGGAGTTGTAACCGTGGAACACGGCCGCCGGTACAAGAAAGGTATTGCCCATGAGTTTTCCGGTCAGATGGCCGATGGTTATGGTGTTGCGGGAAAACCGTAGAATACCGGAAAGATCGGTCACGGAAAGGTGATGTTGGCCCCCCTGGCGGGAAGTCAGGGGGAGTTGCAACGTCACGCCGTTAAGCGTAAAGCGCAGCGTAATACCATTGGTGGGATTCAAACCGAATACAATATCCCCCAAGTTGCCCTGAAGATTATATTTCAGTAGGTAATTGCGAATCTCCAGGGGAAGGCTGCGCCGCAAGGCATGATTCAGCGCAATATGGCCGATATGAGCGACAAACTCCTGCGTCGAAAGATCCCATGAACCAGTGACATGAATACCCGGCGGGCCGCCGGGATGCGTTCGCTGGTCAATCTCAAACTGGTAGGTGGAAGGGACGCCCGAGCGGGGCTGAAGGCGGCCTTCAACATAACTTTGTCCGGCGATTTGATACCGACCGTGGCTGATTCTTCCCCATCGGATGGTGGCGTGCTGCAGCAAAATTACCGGTAGCGAATGTATGGGGCTGGGCGCGGCTGCGGACGGTAATGGTCTTTGCTGGATAAGGTTCTGATAATTCCAGCGGTCGGTATCAAGGTTATGTACCAGGTTGAGTGTCGGAGCGATGGCCACGAGGCGCTGGGCATGAAGCCGGCCCGTGATAAGGCCCAGCCAGTTGAAGCCCAACTGTACCTGGTGGGCGGAAAAGAGCACCTGGTCTGGACCGCTGCCGCGATGCGGGCGCAGCGTAACCCCGGTGAGTTGCAACGTGCCGGCAAGGGATAGATGGGCGGAAGTGACCGAAACGTGGCCATCCAGAACGTGGGAAAGCACGATGGATGCCATGCGGCTCAGGCGTTTTGGACTCATCAGGTAAAACAAAGCCGAGATGATTGCCGCCAGCACCAGCAGGGCCGCCAGGGAAATCAGCCGTCGCCAGGGACTCACAAACATCGCGTGCGGAGAACGGTGGCCGCGTCCGACCGATCGGGTTTTCCACCATTTAGAAGGATTGGCGCGCGCATATTTAGCCATGAAGCACTTCACAAACGGTCGACATTATGGCCACCAGAAATTCTGTTAACGTCATTCCTTTTTGCATAAGCATCCTCTGCGGCCGTTAACGTGATGATTCCGAAGGCCGTGCAGCGCGTTGATCGGCTTCCTGGGGCCGGCACGGAGCAATCAGACGGACCAATCCTGTGGCCGCCAGCAGGTCCACCAGCGGTAAGAGTTCCACGCGATATCGCACGCTGCCGATAAACAGTGCATGCATCATGGTAAAGTATAGCATTGTCAGCAGCAGTATCCCCAGGATGCCCGCCGGAATTACGATGCGTCTGGCCGCGAATAGTCCGCGCAGTGCCAGGACAAATTGTGGAATGGTCCATAACATAAGGGGAACATTGATCCACCACGCTCGAAAGTGCCGGGCGTGGAGCCATGGCGACCAGGTGCGGCCAATTTTAATGACCGCCAGCCACGCGATACGCAGGGGATCGGCGTAAACCCAGTGCCATGCCCGGCGTGTCCACGCCAGATCGCGTTGGCTTTCGTTAAGTTTTTTTATAGCAGGCGGCGGGCGAATGTCGCTTTGCCGGGGACCGCCGGTGGCCTGCGGATAAACCGCCTCGTACAGGCTGATTCCCTGAAGTGTGGACATGCGGAAAAAGTCCTGTCCGAAGATGCGGTAGTTGCGAATCCACCAGGGCATGAGGCACGCGACCGTCAAAAGCAGCGAAAGCATCATCCTTATATAAATTCCCAGATGATTCGCGCCAGCCCGGTTTTTGAGGCAACTCCAGCCGACCCATCCGATCAGCGGGAAAATCAGCAGGATGGCTTCGCCGCGCAGATATGTGGCGATACCCCACGATAATCCCAGCAGCACCCATGGGCCTGGTGGCCGCGGATTTTCCATGATGCCAACACACAGCCAAAGTGAAAACACCAAGATCAGGGTAAAAGGAATTTCTGATAGAAGCGCTGCGCTAAACGCCACACTCAGCGGATCGACTGCCACCAGCAGCGCCGCGATGATGGCCACGCTGCTGTTGATGCGACGACCCATCAAAAACACCAGCAGCACAGTAAGCGATCCGCAAACCGCCTGGGAGAGCAACACTGCTATGGGTGCCGGTCCAAAGAGATACTCGATGATCGCAATATAAACCGGGTATCCCGGCAATCGACTCGCAAAAAGGCCCCGCACTTCGTAGGTTGTACCCGCCAGAATGGTGTGCGCCAGGGCATTATAATCCCAGGAATCAGGGAAAAACATGGGATGCACCATGGCCAGCCCGGCGCGGAGAAGAAAGGCTATGAGCATGATAGCCGCTACTGCCATGGGCGGCCGCCGCCACCAAGGCATCGGGGAGATTATATTTTTTTCACTCATCCGCCACTTCACCAATCGCCCGATTCGTGATCATTGTTGCTCATTATCAACTTCCGGGGCCTCGTTTCAACCGGACGATGCGGCACGGCGCCAAGGGGCACAGCAGGCCGCAGGAAAATTATTTCGAAACAACGCCGCCGAGAGTGCTGCAGGCAGCAGGCGGTGCAGCGTGCAGCGGTTTAAGATTTGGCTTCGGTACAGCGATCATAAGTGAAAAATTCAAGGCCGATGGATTTCTTCCGTTCAACCACAGTCCACTGACTTGCGTCCCACGCCGGAAACCATGTATCGCCGATCACGGGCCTTTCCAGATGCACAATCGTTAAATACATTCGGTGGGCAAGGTTCAGCGTGGCCGTGTAGATTTCTCCCCCGCCAGCCACAAATAGTTCCGTTTCACCATGGCTGCTGGCCCATTCGATGGCACCGGAGATGTCGTTAAACCATTCCACCCCATCGGTGGTCACCGCATCGGCCGGCCTGGCGCGCCGCGATATCACCAGATTGCGCCTTTGCGGCAGCGGTCGGCCCAGAGAACTGTAGGTTTTACGCCCCATCAGCACGCAATGGTTCAGCGTGAGCCGACGAAAATGTCTTAGATCCTCCGGAAAATGCCACGGCAATGCTCCAGAGCAACCGATGATGCGGTCCGGGGTCATCGCGGCAATCAGGCTTATTCGCATCATGGCTTCCTACGTACGGCTGCTTAAACCGCCACCTTAAAGGCAATCGGCGGATGCGGGTCATAGCCCGAAAGCGTAAAGTCTTCAAAAGTGATTTGATCAAAGGGTTTGTTGGCAATGGTTAATTGCGGCAGTGGACGCGGTTGACGACTCAACTGTTCACGCAGTCCTCGCAGATGGTCGTATTCCGCCGTGGAGGAATTCGGTTCGGCGATATAAATATGAGCATCGACAATGGTATGGGCGAATTGGCCCAGCTTGAGACCACATTCCTGTGCAATCATTTGCGTCAGCGTGGCATAACAGGCTAGATTAAAGGGAATTCCCAACGCAATGTCACCTGAGCGCTGCGTGAGATGACAGTTGAGTTTGCCATTGAGAACCTGAAACGCGAAGGTGTAATGGCAGGGTGGCAGTCGGCTGGTTTCGGCGTTGCCCGGCTCCCAGGCGGAAACCACCAACCGCCGGCTGTTGGGATTGCGCTTTATCTCCGCAATGATATAGCCAATTTGATCCACCTCCCGAATGACTGCGGTGGTTTGGCCGGTTTGGCTGATGGGTGCATGGCTGGGTTGATCCGCATGGGGAAAGCGTCGCCAGTAGCGACCATAAGCAGTTTCCAATTCGCCATTATCGTCCGCCCACGCGTCCCAGATTTTGGTATGCTGTCGCAAATGGCGGATGTGTTCCTCTCCGGAAAGGTACCACAATAATTCGCGCAGCACCGCATTAAAATTAACCCGTTTGGTGGTCAGCAGCGGAAACCCCCGGGCTAAATCCACGCGGTAAAACGCTCCAAAGCAGGAGAGTGTATCCACCCCCGTGCGACTGGGTTTGCGTGTTCCATGATCGATAACCCATTGAACCAAATCCAGATATTCCTGCATGAACGATCCTTACAGCGTGCCAGACCCAACGAACTGG
>JAKAYZ010000429.1 GCA_021816165.1 Planctomycetota bacterium
CAGAAGCCCAGGGCACCATCACCTGTGGCTAATTTCGGTGGGGTCGTCAGGCCACGGTGCTTCAAGTCCAGCAGCAAGTTCGTCCAAGATTGCTCGCTTTCCCGGTAGCCGTCGGCGATGGCAATGATTTCCTTTTCGCCCTTCGCCGTGGCACCCAACAGCACGAGGATGCAGGCCCGGTCTTCTTCCATTCGGATATTGAAATATACCCCGTCGGCCCAGACGTATACATACCGCTTATCCGCCAGAGAACGCTGATTCCAGCCGGCATATTCCTGCTTCCAGCTTTCCAAGAGCCGACTTACCGTTGCAGCCGAAATGCCCTTGGCCGCCGTACCCAGAAGGGTTTTTAATGGTTCGGCCATGTCGTTGGTGCTGATCCCGTACAGGTACATCCAAGGAATCGCTTCATCCAGACTTTGCGTTCGCCTCAGATACGGCGGCAAAATCTTCCGGTCAAATTTCTCACGCTGGCCTTCGGGACGACGATCTTCAATCCGCGGCTGCTTGATAGCCACTGCACCGATGCCGGTCAAAACCGTCCGTTCGGGAAGATAGCCGTTGCGAACCACTTGCCGATGGCCTTGGGCGTCCAACTGATCGGCACGGGCCTCAATCCATTGCTGAGCCTCGATCTGCACCGCCTGGGCCAGAAGACGTTGCGCCCCGGCACGCAATACCTCCGTCAAGGCATCGCTGCACACCAGACTTGGAAATTGCAGCACTTCGGTCATACTGTTACTCATGGTGGCGTACTCCTAAAAAAGAACATCGAAAAACAACCTTTAGGTTACGCCGCCTTTTTTCCTCCGTCCACAACTTTTGATGGTACCCTAAAGGTGGCCGACAACCGCCTTCAAATCAAGTAAGAGGGGGTTAGCAGAGCGAGCCGCGCAACGGTTTTACTGCCTGAACGGAAGGAATAGTCCCGGTGCGTGAGGGGCGATGGGCTTTTGAAACTGCGTTTTTGAGGCATGGGGAGGACGTTCCAAACCAGCGGCTTACCGGGCGGCGTCCATGCCAAATATTCGTGGGAACAAATTGTAATCACCACGCTGCACAGCGGCTTTTCACCAATAAAATTACCATATCAGCAGCTTAATGCAAGGCCACAACGCGTTTCCCCATCACCCGGCCGAGTATGCGTTCGCCCAAGGGTTTCGTCGCAACTTGACATCGATTGACGCGGTGAGGCACGATGGGCAGATAAACTGGGGAACTAGGATTCGAACCTAGACAAACAGATTCAGAGTCTGCTGTGCTACCGTTACACCATTCCCCAATGCTTATGATGATAATAACGGCAAGCGGCTGGCGGCTCAATGCCCGCCACCGAGTTTGCTCATCGCGAATTTTGGCGCTGAATATCACCAGACGCTTAACGCGAGCCACAATTGGGGCTAGAATTCAGGCGTTCGGGCGGAGTGTATTGGCCGCCCCGCCCTGGACGGTTTTAACCTAGGAAGAGGACGCACACATGCCGCTGGAAATTACGATGCCCAAACTTTCCGACACCATGACCGATGGAACTTTGGTGAAATGGCACAAAAAGGAAAATGATGTCGTCAAGCCGGGAGATATCATCGCGGAGGTGGAGACCGACAAAGCCACACAGGAACTTGAGGCCTTTGAACCGGGAACTGTTGCCAAACTGATTGCCACAGAGGGGCAAAAGGTAACGGTGGGTGGTTTGATTGTGGTGCTGGCCAAACCGGGCGAAAAAGTCGCGGATGTGGCCAAAGCGGCGGGCACTGGTACCGGATCGGGTGGCAAGCCCGCCTCCGACGCCCCCGCCAGAAAAGAAGAACCTAAGAAGGCAGAAGCTACCACAGCCACCCAAGCCGCACCTACTCCGCCCCCTGCGGCTTCCACGCCGACGGCCCATCAGCAAAATGGTGCCCCCATAAGGGTTTCGCCCCTGGCGCGAAAAATCGCCGCCGAGAAAGGGGTGAATCTGGCTGGTATCACTGGCAGCGGGCCGGACGGACGCATCATTAAACGCGATATACTTAATGCCCCCGCCGACGCCGCGGTAACAAAGGCGTCCAGTGCACCGATGGCCCCACCGGCGGCACTGGAGGCGAAAACCATCCCGCTTTCAAACATGCGCCAGACGATTGCCCGGCGGCTGCTGGAAGCCAAGCAAAGCATTCCTCATTTTTATGTCAGTATTGATGTGCAGATGGATAATTTGCTGGCACTGCGCAAATCGGCCAATGAACAACTGGCCCCCGCGAAATTGACCGTTACTGATTTTATTACCCGCGCCGTGGCCGTAGCCGTTACACAGATTCCGGCTATCAACGCCAGCTTCGGCGGCACGCAAATTGTGCGGCATGGGTCTGTGCATGTGGGGATTGCGGTGGCCATTGAAGACGGTTTGGTGGTACCGGTGTTGCGCGATGCGCAGACAAAAAACCTGCGGCAGATTTCGGCTGAAATTAAACAACTGGCCGAACTGGCCCGCACGCGCAAGCTCAAGGCGGATCAGATGACGGGCAGTACGATTACCATCAGCAACCTTGGGATGTACGGTATTAAAGAATTCACAGCT
>JAKAYZ010000430.1 GCA_021816165.1 Planctomycetota bacterium
GTGGCGCGCCACATCTGCGGGGGTTGCCTCGATTTATTACGCGATGCTGCGCAAAGATCCGCCACCAGTTGACGCACCGTGTAGGGGCCTGATTCAGCGTGGGCGTTGTCAGGCTTGGGGCGTGGCTGATGGGGGGCTGCCGTTTCCAGTTTTAATTTAATATGACGTCTGATCAGTTCCAAGGTGGTGCTGCGGGCATGGATGATGTCACCGTCGCGCGTAAAGAGCACCAGATGAAAGTCGGAATCGGTCAGCACGTTGGATTGAACATCAGGCATTTCCCGGCACCTGTTCCATGCAGACATTATCGCGAACGGAGGGCAATCTCGTGCCCGGATTCAGCCGAGCGATATATCCCGTCGATCATTTCCTGCACGGCCAAACCCGCCTCGGCTGGCGATTCGAGGGGAGATCCGTCAAGGACGGCGGCAACAAAATTTTCCAGTTTGGCCTTGAAAAGCCCGTCAAAATCCATGGGGGGCAAATAGGCGGGTGAAATATTTACCATGGTTCCGGCCTGATTGGTGAAAATCTGCGGCGGGTCCCAGTTGGCACCGCCATTTGAACCACTTAATTGAAAATTCCACACATCCTTTTCAATGTGTGCGATGAAGGATGCCTCAATTTGCAGAATGGCACCGTTTTCAAAGCGTATCTGACCTACGGCCAAATCCTCTATGTCATGCATTTGCCAATCCCACCCGGGCCACATGCACGGTACATCATTGGGGCGGTTGCCATCGAAGGTCCACACGTTCCCCGCCGCACTGATGGGCCGGGGAGAACCCATCACATAATGTGCCATTTCCAGCACATGCACGCCAATGTCAATCAGTGGGCCTCCACCTTGGAGTTTCTTCTGGCCGAAAACTCCCCAGTTCGGTACACCGCGTCGCCGCAGAGCCTGGCACTTGACGTGCATAACCTTACCGAACTGACCGGCGTCGGCCGCTCTTTTCAGCATCTGCGTGGCGGGATGAAATCGGTATTGAAATCCCACCGCCAGTTGGCGTTTTGCCGTTTTGGCGGCATGGATCATCTCTGCACATTGTGCCGGCGTAAGAGCCATGGGCTTTTCCGTGATAACGTGTGCCCCCGCCTGCAGGGCGGCTATCGACACCGGTGCGTGAAGCAAATTGGGCGTGCAGACGCATACGGCGTCGGGCCGGGCGCTGGCGAGCATATCCCGATAGTCGGTAAAAATTTTGGGTATCTGATGTCGCTTTTGAAACGCACTGGCAACATCCGGCTTAATATCCACCGCCGCCACGACATGGACGCCGTCCATCGCGGCGATAGCCCGCATGTAATGTTCGCTTATTCCGCCGCAGCCGACTATGGCGAGGGTAAGTTGTTTACGCTTTATTTCGGTAACGTGTTGCTCCTGACGATTCGACGACTTTACCGCTTCCATACACGCCCTTCTCCAGCGGGCCGTTCAAGGCCGCGCAAAAAATAACCACGCTCCACAGCTCGACATACTGCCCGACCGCAAAGCCGATAGACGCCCCTCGGCCGTCGGCACACCAGGGATATTAACCGTGCACCTGGGCGTAAAACGCCGTGTTAAATACGCTGCGGTGCGACCGGGCAGCGCCAGGCATCAGGTCGCCAATGCGTATCACACGCTGCTGAAATGCCCGCGCCGTTCGGCTGGCGCGATGCTTAAAACCACGCACGCTCACCACCGCGTCAAATCGACCGGCTGGTTCAATGGTAACACTTACTCCATGAGCTGCAATAAATTGCGCCGCGCTACGGGCATATTGAGGCAAAGTGGTAACGATCACCAGATAATAAAATCCCTTGCGGCGGTTTACCTGGGAGGATGGATACACTCGGGCGCGGTGGATATTGGCTGCGGCCGATGGGGCCTTTGGCACCACCGTCGTGGACGGTAGCGGAACGGCCCCGGCAGGTGCCGAATTGGCCGGCTCCAGCTTAGGTGTCATGCCACCGGGCATGATGACCGTGGGCACTGGTGCCGCCTTCCTTGCAGCAGCCGGATGATGAAGAACAATCAGCATGATCATAATCATGACCAGCACGGCGGCAGCGACCAATATCAAGGGCCGATAGCGTAAGAATAATTCCTGGGCACGCGGCATGGACATCATGCCACCGCTGGTATCACGCTGCGATTCGGGTGAGCCAAGGGCGTTTGGGTCCGGTGGTGTCCCGGCTGGCGTGTTAGATGACTCCGCACTTTTGTCGTTGCCCGCCGCTTTGGCCTGCGCCGGATTGTTGCGTGCCGACCACCAGGATGGAATCTTCAGCGGTGCGCCGGGTTTGCGGGTCACATTAAGTGTGGATTTATCGAGCAGTTCGTAAAGGGCCGCCGCATCCTTCTTTTTGTTTGCAGCCATGCGGTACCTCACCAAAAACAGCGTATTCGTCAGCCCAATCCGTCCCATGTGTGATGTTAACGCAATACGGCGCTCTGCTACAACTCAATTGGGGATATCTTACGCCAAATGGTGTCGGGCACCCATCTTTGCCTATCGGCTTTCCGGTCGGGCGACAACCCCTACGCCGCAATGGTG
>JAKAYZ010000431.1 GCA_021816165.1 Planctomycetota bacterium
ATGAGCGATCAGCCGTTCATTTTCCAGCCTCTTTCGTAATCCTGCCTTTTCTTGCTTAATGCGAGTGAAGTCTCCAAGCAGGTGAGCCCCGACCTGAACCGCGCTGGCCAACACTTCTTCGACCAAACCGGCTGGCAAGTCCGCAAAGGGTCTGGCCTGCCTAACGCCATCTATTGAATCGGCCATCACCCCGCCCTCCGATCACTTGGAGTCCACAAGCGATAGGATTCTGGATCAAAACACCGAAACTCCGGGCAACGCTTCGCCCTGGCGAGAAACCATCGATCACGAAACATTTCCCACGCGTCCTGCTCAGTCATTTTAAAGAACCGCGGACGACTCAGTTCACCCCTCAGGAAAGCCAGAGCATCATGTCCGAGCGGCGCACCATAAATCTCTCGCTGAATCCCATGATTGGCGAGCTTAGCGGACAACCCGATTCGAGACAATACCTTGCGGATCACCTCCCGTTTGTTACGAAAACCATCTCCCCATGGTTCTTTCTTGGCAGTCGCTTCGCACCATCGATCAGCATACGTGCGGATGTCACCATAAACGCCATTGGAAAAATGGAATTCGCCCCAACCCTCCGTGGTGCCAATACGGTGCCAATAATTCGTGCCATCGATTCGCAAGCGATTGTAGAGGCTTGACCGCCCAAGCGCGGAAGTAGTCGTGATCAACGCCAAGTATGGTTTTCGCACTTCACCGCTAATCACAGTTTGGCGTCCGCCGTACCGTCGCCGGAAGGCCTCGCGCACTGTTTGAGTCATCGCCAACATGGCCACCAGCTTTCCACACAGCAAACCGCTATACGGTGGGACCGCTCCGAGCACGAAGGCGTCCATAACATGATACAAGCGCTCTTTCTTTGCCAAGGCGTCCCAGCCAATCCACTGATCACGCGCTCGGAGTGAGTAAACAGGATCGCCAAGTCCAAAAATTCCTATCAACTTACCATTGCTCTGATCTTCCACTAAAAATCGCAACCGTCTGCCATAGCCTGACGAAACTGGAATGCTCCAGTGTAGGCAGACATACCGAAAGAGTAATTCATCTTCGGTATTGGTATGTACCTCAATCAGCCTAGGCCTGACATTTCCCGGTAACAAATCCGAACCAAACGCGATGCGCTTTAATAAGCGATCCTCATACCGCGAAAGCCGCTGCCGGGCTTCCTCGCGCTTCTTAAGGCAGGCCATCTCGTTGATGCGACGAAGATCACCTTTTGTTGAGTCGGCGGGCAATTCCACTCGGCCACCACATATGGTATAACCCTGCTTCCTTAAACTGCGAAGTATGTTCCTTCGCAGTATAGCTTTAGATTTCGGTCGCATCGTACCCCCAGCGACTCTCCACATTGACGCTTATCCGTACATCCATCGTTTTTTCTGTGAAGTCGTTGATGGCCATCATCGGATATTGCATTTGTTTGGCCATCTTTGTGCCTTCCGTCACCACCTTGATGGAGCAAGATCCAACTATTTCACAGCTATTCGCCGTTGGTGTCAATGCCTGGAAATACCAGCCTGCTCACGTATTTTTCTTCGCTGGCCCTGGCGGTGTTGATCTGTTGCACCGGTCCGCCACCCTCGTAAAAAACCTGAATTTACCGACCGCAGACGAAGCATTAACCGCTGCCACCGTATTTCTCCCGTTGGGTGGCAGCATTTGAACTGTCGGTAGTTTTGTGGATAAGTAGTGGAAAAGCTATCTGACCCATTGGCTCAGGTACGATAAATAGCGAGTTTTTAATGTGTTATGAACAATCCCTTACTGGTTTGTTAACAGTTTTGGACAATCCGACAGGTTTGCCAAACATGCAACCGTCCGAATTTCCACGACTGAAAAGATATGTGTAAAAGAATGTAAGTGCATATAAATAATAAACTTACGCATAATCCATGCGGTATTATCCACAATCCAACAGGGCTTATAACGGTGATGATGTTCTTATCTTTTCATTATTAATACAGCCGGGGACCACCTTACGTATGGACATACACCTATAAATTGTGGATAAGTTGTTGATTCAGCCAGTTACGATGCTCCGATCCACGACTGATTTTACTTTAAAAATCAGGCCTTTTGTGGCTATTTGCAGGTGTCTTAAATTGGAACTTCCAGCCCGCAGGATCATGTCAAGTTCCATCTTGGCGGTGCTGCTGCTGCAGTATATTGTCAGAAGCCCGCGTTGGACCGGGCCAAGGGCAATGTTGCACCACAGTTTCGCCGGTAATGCAGCCTGGATGGTTTCACTGGCCAGGGCCAGCAATTCACCGGATTGGACCACATTCTTTTCAAACCATGACGGCAAAAAATCGCCGAGCTTTTCAGGTGGGTGCCGATCCAACGGTGGAGCTAACGCAATTTTTCTTTGAAGCGTGTTGAGGCGTATGCGTTCTTGACTGCTGCGCAGATCATCAACGGTTATGCGCTGGAGGCGTTGAACCGATTTCGCCGAGGAAGCTTTACCGCCGGTCCGGGCACGCGACTTTTTTTTGAATGCCGCGGGCGGCTTTGCGGTATCTGGTTG
>JAKAYZ010000006.1 GCA_021816165.1 Planctomycetota bacterium
ATAAAGTTTGCTGCATCAGCGAACTTGCGAAGGCGGTGGACGTTGAACTCAAGCCGATATTAAGACCATTTATGGCATTACCGCTTAAATTGACGACGAAAACCCATTGATAGCCCGGAAATACGTCGGAATATCCCGGCAGGCCGCTGCTTCCAAGCAGAACCGCAGCCAGTGCGTGGGTCGGTGCATTGGTCGCCAGCGAGCTCAATACTGATGAATTTGCGTGTAGATTGGCCAGAATACCGTAAGGAGCTGCAACTCCGCCTGCGAGATCCGGTATGTGTGGAGTGCTGACTGCCGACGCACCTTGTTGAAGATACGGGTTGGTGCCGCTTGGGCCGGAGCCGTATTGGGGTGCCGCACCAACCGCATCGGGCAGGGATGTAATTTGGGAGTTAGTCTGCACAAAAAAGCGTCCGTTGGTTGCATTATTGAGGCTTGCATTGCTACTGCTGGCAGAGAAGGTGCCTCCAAGGGTATCAAATACACCATAGGCAGCGTTGACCGAAGAACCGGTCAATTCAATCGTACCGCCGGAGCCTGCACCGCCGGTGCCACCATAACCGCCAGCACCACCGTTGCCGCCGTCACCACCGGCACCGCCGTTGCCACCATTACCGCCACCCGCCTTAACCGAGCTGCCGCTGCCACCCGCCGCGCCGAGGAGACCGGAGCCACCTGCAGCACCGGGTGTGCCAGCAGTGCCTTGGGTGCCAGTGGTGCCCGCTGCACCCGTCGCTAAAATACTTCCATCAACAGTCAACCGTCCATAGGCGAATAGTTCAATGGCCCCACCGCCACCACCACCTTGGCCACCTTCGCCGCCACTGCCACCGTTGCCTCCACTGCCGCCAAGACCACCTGCGCCACCGTTGCCACCGCCCGCGCCGGTTGTGACAATCGTCCCGCCGCCACCACCGCCACCACCCGCACCGCCGCCAACGCCACCCGTGCCGCCACCGCCACCACCTTGTCCGCCGCCACCGCCACCACCACCGGCCCCACCGGTGAGGTAGTTGGGTTCTGCGATGTTGCCACCGTTTACCCCATTGGTACCAGAGGCTCCAATAACGCCGGCGGTGCCGGGCTTGCCGCCACCGCCACCGCCGCCATAGCCGCCGGCCGTCGATTGTTGACCAAATGTACCCCCCGCGCCCCCCGAGCCGGGGTTGCCACTTAGGCCCACTGCTCCGCCAAGCCCAAGATTAGCTCCACCTGTACCCGCTAATCCCGCTCCTATCGTCGAGCCATAGCCGTTGCTGCCTCCAACACCAGAAGAGCCGTTCCCGCCTGAAGTTCCGGGAGAGCCTGCATACGCTGCCCCGGCAGCGCCCGGTGCTCCGTTGCCGCCGCCCTGACCGATTCCACCGCCACCACCGCCGGCCCCACCGTTGTTGGCACTATTTCCCGCTGGCGGATTGCCGCCCGTCCCACCGTACCCACCCGATCCACCGGAGCCGCCATTACCCCCGCCCGGACCGGCGCTGAATCCGTTCGCAGATACATTGATCGTTACGCCACTGCCGAGATTTATATCGTTATATGATTCGATGATTAAAGGTGCATCGCCGGAAACAGATATGGTGTCTCCCGGATTAAACGTCACATTGCCGCTGAATAAAAATACAGCACCTTGCGACGTCAACGTGGATACCATTGTGCCGCCGGTGGCCGTGCCTCCGCCTACAGCCATTTGGGCATTGGTCGTGTCAAACACATAATTTGTCGCCATCGACATGTGAGCGCCGGTTGCGACGGCGGCGGCCGCCATCGCGGCCAAAAGTTGCAGTTTCATCCATCATCTCCGTCAAAAAGGTAATTCGGTGCGGATAATCGCGGATAATCTATGTTTCGGTAATCTGGGCGACAGCGCCGGGCCGAGACGACGGGCATGCCGTGCACTTTTTCCACTCAGGCATCCCGATAAACAGGCCACTCATCTGCCGCTCAATGACTCTATGGCCCCATAAATTCTCTCCCAGACGTGCATGATTGCTACCAATCCCGTCTCATTCGATATTATAATGAACAAATACGACTTTTCAAGCTGAAAATAGTGCAGAATTGTGTTCGAAGCGACGCACATGCCCGCTGTGTTGGCCATTCAGACATGGCTACCGGTTTGCCGAGAACTGGCCAAACGGGCACCACCACTTTAAATACTGCCGATAAATTTCGCAGTATAACGCACCAGTCAATCGTTAATTTAACACCTGATGATGGCCAGTAGCAACGACAACGTTGCACGCGGCCCAACGCCGCCTACATGGCTCAGGGTTTGACCGGCGAGATGCGTTGCTTCGGACAGGCTCCCGGGCGGAAACGGCATGATTATTCTTCCATCAGGTAAGCAACATAAACTGGCCGCGCTGAGTACAGAAGTTAATATGCTGCCTTATGCCTCATCGGCATATCCGTACTTTAAGTTGATGGCCTCTCGCCAGCGATCCAGCGTTTGCATGTTACCCAAGGTATCTGCCCAATTCATGGCGGGGGCCGGGGGTTCCTGCAGCCCGCCTGCAATGGCCGCCGCCACCACGTCCGCTTCCAACGCATAAACATCGGCCGGCGCATCAATGGCCAATGTCATCGGCTCACCATTGGGTCGATGGACGATGATGCGATTGCCACTTCGCCGGGGCACCCACAACCATGGAACTTCAATACGCCCTTCGGAGCCGGCGATATGCACGGCGTTTGGCAGATCGCACCGGACAGCGGCATTCACGCAGGCCAATATCTCATTGGGAAAAGTCAGAAGCGCCGACGCCATCTCATCCACACCGGTGCGCACGCCGATGGTCCCCGCCCCCGCCACGGCTGTTGGATCAAGAAAATCTCTGCCCGCTGCGACTCCGGCTACCCATCGCGCCAGCGAAATGGGATAGCAACCAACATCGAGTATGCCTCCGCCGCCGAGGGCATGGTTCAGCAGGCGGTGGGTATCATCCACTGCGCACCGAAAACCAAAATTTGCATGAATCATACGCACCTGCCCAATGGCACCCTGGCGCAGAAGCCCGCGCAATTCTGTCACCACCGGGTGGCATCGGTACATAAATGCTTCCATTAAAAATACGCGGTGTTTCTGCGCAGCAGCAATCATTCGCTCCGCCTGGGCTTTATTCATCGCCATAGGCTTTTCACACAGGATGTGTTTGCCGGCCTGGGCGGCGGCGATCGCCCAATGGGCATGAAAGGGGTGCGGCGTAGCAATATATACGGCATCCACGGCCTTGTCCGCGAGCAACTTTTCATAGTGGTCGTAACGTGCGACGGACAGCCCTGAGAGTACTTCGGCAGCAAAGGTGTCGGCGGTATCGCGACGGCGGCTTGCAACCGCGACCAGACGGCCCGAAGTTGATTCCAGTAAACCGGCTGCAAATTTAGCCGCAATTGCCCCGGTGCCCAAAATTCCCCAGCGTAACGTATTCATCATGGTACGACCCCGGCAAACGCATCTGATTCGTGCGTTTGGACAATAATCGCCAGCGCCGCATGCCGTCAAATAACAAGTACGGACCTGTGTCAGGAGATGCTTTTGGCGATCAATCGCTGTCGGACAGGGTTACCGGGTTCAAAAAGCTTAGATTGGGTACTCCGCGTTGTGCGGCGATACGAAAACTCTCGATGCCCGCCACGCGGGCCTCCATAGCACGCATGAATTTCATCTGGCCACCACGCCCCATCCCTTTGGGAAAGCCTGCCGTGCGCGGGTACGAATAGTGCAGATATGTGTGAAAAGAAGCCATGGCCTGCTTGAAACGGCTGATAGCCAGCAGTAAATAGCGGTCGGCGTTGTCGCCGAGCCGGAATTTGCGGTTATTATTTTGCCACGCCACCAGTCCTTGGAACATGGCCTTTTCCGCCGAGGCCAGAGCGATGAAGTAACGCGTCTCCAGAAGATGCTGATGGTGGACATTGTACTGATCGGGATATTTGGCCAGATAGGCGTGCCATTCTTTAATGTCGCGCGGTCCATTGATGGCTACATTGCGATAGCAATCGAGAATGTTGCGCACACGAGCGGGAAACCGCCGCAGCATTTTGCCTTCCGGCTCGCTGAAAATATGGTTGGTAAGTCGCTGCGCGTAGTAGATGTCGTCGCGACACCAGAGACGCAGGGCCATGGGCTGCCAGGAATCCAGCACTTCAATGCCCGAATCGGTCGGCAGTTTGGGTTGGTGCATAGCACGGCCGTATTCCACCCACGCAAAATAAAACACACTCAGACCGTAGCGATAGTGAATTTTTCCAATTTTTACGCCGTGACCTATTGGACCATGACCACTGAGAGGGGGCAGAAGCTTGCATTTAAATTCCGGTTGGTGCACGATGAAATACACTTCCGGCAGGGTGCCAAAATGCGAGCCTTTCTGTCCGGGTTTATAACGATAGAGATGGGCAATGTCGTAGCGCCAACGGGCGCAGTAATATTTTCGTTCAAAGCTGGTGCCGAGTTTCAGGAAAAAGTCGTTGGCTTCATTGATGATCATATTGGCGTTATCAGGGACGTAATGCTCGCCCTTGTACAAGTACACCAAGCCATCAAGCACCCATTTGTATTTGGTATCC
Organism: Planctomycetota bacterium; assembly: GCA_021816165.1. Next base: position 4,576 of record JAKAYZ010000006.1, read on the forward strand.
AGTCCATGGTATTGGGCGGATAAGTTGTAGGACATATTCCAGGCGTTGAAGATATAGTCCGAAGCGAAGTAGGGCTCGATGGCGGCAATGGCGTTGTAATCGGTTTCAAGTGGGCGCCATTTTTGAACATTTTTGTCATGCTCGGCATTTTCCCATAAAGCCGCTGCCAACACGCCCCGAAAGCCGCCCAGCGCCAAACGCGGAAACGTCAGCAGCAACTGTCCGATGCTTTTATCGCTCGATTGCACCAGATGTGATCGCTTATGTTTCAAGGCGGGTTCAAGGAAAAAAATACCAGCGATCAAAACCACGGCAATGGCCATACAGATAAGCTGATCGCGCCGGGCCTGACTTTTCAACCGGGCGCGAAGGTTGGTATCCGGAGCGCGGGGAGGGGGCAGCGTGGTGGGTGTTAAATCCGGCATCAGGAAAGCTCCCTTCGTCGCATGACCATGTAGCCAAACGCAATGGCCGGTATCATGGAAATAATGGCTGCGAAAATATTTTGTGCCAAAAACAGCCACGGCATGTTACGTGATTCGGTGATGTAGGGCAATGGAGAAAACCGCGTGAAATTGGGCAGCAGATAAACCAATATTTCAAGCACATGCACCATCACACCGCTGATGAACGACCCCAATTGATAGTACCAAACTCCCTGCAGGCGGTGCTGCTCAACGAGATTGAGTAATTCAAATCCGTTGGCTTTCGCCAGTTCACTTACAAATTCGAATAGATTGCCGAGAATGTAGCAGCACAGCGTCGTCAGCAACGCCACGGGCCAACCCAGGGCGGTTCCCGACACCACGCCAATGGTGATAAGCAAAATAACTTCGCAGAAGACGATAAGCTCGGTCTTGAACAGATTGCCTATGAACGTTGATGGTTTCTGCATAATGCGGACGGAATTGGTGCGAATTTTGAGCCAATGGCCGTGCACGGTACTGCTGAGGTTGATGATAAGCGGACTGCCATCAAGCAGACGGCGCGGCAGATGTACGTCTGTCACGCGTTTTTCATTGATATGGAGATTGAGCATTTTTACGGGATTGGTGGGGTCATCCTTTGAATACGCCACCAAAGCGGCAAACGTAGGAATAGCCTCATTGGTCTCTTTGGAGACGCCGCAGATGAGGTGCACGGTAAATTTATCACCCTTGGCGGTCGGGATATCCAACGGATTAAGATGCTTGAATTCCCAGGAGGCAACTTCGGGCGGGGTGCGTCCCGTTTTGCCCGGTCCGGTAATTTCCTGCCAGCCGTTGGACTTAAACCCCGTGATAACCGGATTGGGCTTGGGCAAAATGTAATCGATGCCGTGCTGGTTCAACATGGCGGCATTGACGCCGGTGACAATGCAACTGGAATTATCGATGTGCGTGCCATCTCCAATTTGCAGATAGACGTGAAAGGTCGGGCAGGAAACTTTCAGCACCACCGGTCCGGGATTAAATACCTTGCCGCTTTTGGGGTCGCTGTAAGCAAAAAATTTGAAAGGATGCTTGGGAGTCCAGGCCGCCTCACCGCTGGCGTTGAGTTTCACCGTGGCCTCCTCTGTGACCATGGGATTGTCGCGCTGGATGGCGGTGATGTGCACCGAGGCCGGATGGCCCGGAGGCAGCAAACCAAAATGCAGCAAAAAATCGGGCTGGTAATTTAAATTGGCCGGTATCGAGGGAAACTCAAAGTAAACATTCTCCGTGCTGCCACCCTTCATGTATCGAGTGGGTGGGTTGTGGGTATAGCTGATAAGCCCGGCTATCCGGAGTGTGCCGGTGATGTAATTCTGTGCCTGAAGCACACCATGATCAGCGGTGTAGAGCAATCCAAAATCGGGTGGCACATGGCGAACGGCCGTGTTGTAGTTCGTCTTTTCCGTTTTGTAGACGGCCATGGCGTCGGTACGGATGCGCTGGTCCACAACCTTCATAAAAGCCCAGGTGAAAAACATCATGACCATCAGCATTACCAACGCAGCCGCTCCAAGGCCCATGATTTTTCCCAGCAGCAATTCAAGTCGTGTAACCGGTTTGGAACCGGTCGTGATGAGGGTTTTGCGTTCACGCTCGCGGGGCAGCGCCAGACATGCAAGAATTCCAAGGTACAGAAGCAGGATAATTTCCTGGGCGCGGATGAAGATCGTCAAATACACCCGCACTTCACTGCCCGGTGTGTATCCCCGCACAATCGCAAAGCCGAGAATAAGACAAATCACCAGCCAGATGATGGGTATGGCCCACATGCGATTGTGCCACGCCTCAATGAAGGTGGTGCGGCCCACCGCCCAGGCGCGGCTGATGCCAGTGCCAATGCGTGCAATATCCCGGAAGGCAGTGAGAATAAACGCGATGAGCACAACGACAATGACCGCGTCGGCCACCAGCGACATGTAATTGATTGAATGGTGCATTCGCACTCCGATTAGCCGTTAGCGGCGTTCAACCTTACGTTTGGAATCCACGAGATTTTTGAAAATATCTTCAAGCCGGACGCGTGGCCTGCCCGTGCGAACATCCGTGAGGCCGTTTCGTTGGGCAATTTCCAGCAACTGGGCTTGAATTTCGGGCGTAACGCCGCGCGCCTCAAGCTGAAAGGTGTCCTTTACTTCAAGCAAATCATTAAGTGTGCCTTGAATTTCCACCCGGCCGCGATACAGAATCACCAGCCGATCGCACACATCTTCAACATCCGCGAGTTGGTGGCTGGAAAGTAGGACGGTTTTGCCTGCCTCTTTGAGACGCAGGATCATATTTTTAATTTCCAGCATACCGACGGGGTCAAGGCCTGAAGTCGGCTCATCCATAATCACCAGATCGGGATTATTCAGCAGGGCCTGTGCCAGTGCCACCCGGCGGGCCTGTCCTTTAGAATATGTGCCGATGCGGCGCGAGCGGACGGCGGGGTCCAGTCCGACAAAATCGAGATAGTAATCAACGGCCCGTCGACGCTCGGCGCGGTTCATATTAAACAGCCGGGCGTAGAAATCGAGTGTCTGCCGCGCATTGAGAAAGCGGTACAGGTAGCTTTCTTCCGGCAGATAGCCAATGACGCGCCGGGTGTCCTGATCGCCGGCCGGCTTGCCCATCACCAGTGCATCGCCGGCGGTCGGGTTGATCAGACCCAGCAGCAGTTTGATGGTAGTGGTTTTGCCGCTGCCGTTCGGCCCCAGGAGGCCGAATATCTGGCTCCGCTCAACCGCCAAATTCAGTTCGGTCAGCGCGGCGACTTGCTGGCTTTTCCAGAAGCCAGGATAAATTTTTGTTAACTGCCTGGTCTGGATGGCAAGTCCGGATGCAACCATGAATACCTATCTCCAAAAAAAATACGGGGCGCCGCGCCGTTGGCAATCAGACTGCACTTAGCTGCCGGGCTGCCGTGTTACGACCGCGGACGCCTTTTTCGGCGGCGGCGGCAATGATAGCAACATACGCTGGCCGGGCTGCACAAAAAACACACGCCGGGCGTTTTGCATAACTTTGCCAAGCGTATCGGCAATTATTTTAAGTGTAATGACGCGCGGATGCTTTTTGTACTGCGCGTAAACGCTTACAAATTTCTGTGCTTCGGCCGACGCCTGGCTGATGGTGCGGTTGGCGGCCGCTTTGGCGGTGGAGACAATCGCCTGCGCTTTGCCTTCCGCTTCGGTTTCCGCCGTGTCGGCTTGCCGCAGGGCGTCCTGCACCGCGAGCGCCTCTTCCTGTTGATCGGTCAGGGCCGCCGTGAACGCGGTATTAACCGCCCGGGGCCAGTGGACATATTCCAATTGCACGCGCTTGATGGTAATGCCCAGTTTTGCGCGGTTGGCCTCGGCTTGCAGCCCTCCGCCGTTGGCGGCGCTTTGGCTCGATAACTGCTGCTGAACAACCAATTTGTTATACAGCGCCTGATCGACCGTGTCGTGTGCCAGCTCACTGATGAGTTCGTGGCTGGCCAGCATGCGGATGGTGGCATCACGGGCGGAGCCTCGCGGCTCGTTGGACGGTTGATAGACCGCCAGCAGATACTTCATCGGGTCGGTAATTTCGTATTGCACCGATACTTTGGCATGCAGAATATTTTTATCGCCCGTGATTAAATAGGGATTAAAAATAGCATCGACGATTCGACGCGGGATACCCTGACGCATGTACTTTTTCTTCACGCTGGCGTATTCGGTGGGTGGGGCGTCGAAGTCGCCCACCTCCAGCAGGTGCTCATGATTCAATGGAATAATGTGCACGCGGTCGATGGGCCACGGCAGGTGATAATGCAGGCCCGGCTCGGAGAGTTCCGGTTGGCCGTTGGGCAGGGTCAGGTATTGGCCAAGGCGTTCGACTACGCCAACCTCACCGGCACCAACCTGATAAAATCCGCTTAATATCCAGATGGCAAACACGCCAATCAGAAAGTAAATCAGCGTGTACTGGGCGGAAAACCATCGATTGCCGCCCAATGATTCAGATTCATAGGCCAGCACGTTCAGCGATCGCGAGGAGGCTGAATCCATTGCAACAGGTTCTTGAACATCCGTCATAGTTGACTGCGTCCCTTTTTCAAATCCGCCGGTTTTCAGTGAGTATTACTCGATGGTGTCGCTGTGTTTTTTTCAATCACCTTCAGTTGCTGAAACAGCGGTGCCACCACCGGATTATTCGGCGAAAGAATCCAATAGGTGCTTTCCCCCATGGAGTGCTTGAATAATTCCAGCGATTTGTAAAAACGGTAGAAACGCCGGGCCTGAGGCGTGGTCTGCGCACCACCGATGATGCTGTATGCCTGAGCATCGGCATTGCCGCGAATTTCGGTAGCGGTTTTTTCCGCCTCACTGAGAATTTCTGTGGCCTTGGCCCGGCCGGCCGCAACGATGCTTGTTGCCTGACTGGCACCTTCACTGAGGTACTTATGCGCTATTTTTTCACGCTCGGCGCTCATGTGGTGGTAAACAGCCACGGCCACCGTCGGCGGAAAAGTCATGCGTGAAAATCCGAGGGCCTTGATGGAAATGCCCAGGGGCTTAAGTTTCTCGTTCACCTTGGCACGAATGCTGTGCTCGGCGGCATGCATCTGAAGCTTTTGGCGGTCCACGTTGAACATGGCACTGAGTTTGTACTGGCCCATGACCGTCAGTACGGTACCTTCAATTTTCTGATCCAGATAACTCTGCACCTCCGGCGTACCACCGGGTAATTTTTCATAGTACAGTCGTGGGTTGATAATCTTCCACAGGGCGTAGGTGCGGATGGTGATCGGCTCGCCATCCGAAGTGGTCACCTCCCGATTATTGCTTTGATAGAGGTGCATCCGCATATCAAGCCGAATGAGCTTGTCGGTCGGCCAGCACAGATACCAGTTGTAGCAGATGCGGGTTGGTTTAGTGATGATTTTGCCGAAACGGCTGATGAGAACTTTTTGATACGGCTTGGCGACGAAAGTGCAGGTGTCCAGCACAATAACGGCGATGACCGCAAAAAGAAAAACACCAACGATTATTTTACGCATAGGGGTAAACCTCTTTTTAGCCCGGGGACAAACATTTTTACCGCCCCGACGGTTTATACAATCCTGTCAATTAAAACTTACTGCTGCTGGGGCGACGCGCCCATAGCTCCGGCCACATTGGGCGCATTAAGCCCGGAATTTACATCACCGGCCGTGGTCGGTGGTGCCAGCGGCATCTGGGCGTGCGTATGACCCAACTGCCAAACGCGCGGTGGCGTTACACCGGGACCCAGTATGACCTTGCTGATTTGCGGAAACACTTCACTCATCGCCCGGTAAAATGCCCACACGCGCGCTGCCGCGCCGGCGCGGGCAAAGGCCTGCGACTCGGCCATCAGGGCCGTGGCTCTTCCTTTTTCCGCATCAACCCGCTTGGCCGCGGCACCTTCTGCATCTGACACCAGTGCTTGGGCCTTTCCGCTCGCCACGGTTACATCCTGAAAGGCCTCCATCTTCGCTTCTTGAATCAGGCTGTGCTTCTCCTCGCGAGCGCTGACAACTTCTTCAAAGGCGCGAGCCGGTCCGGGTATCAAGCGGCCCGTGCGCGGACTGCGATAACCACCAAGTCCCTTCGGTGGGTGCAAATCTTTGATATCCACATTGAGTATCTGAATTCCGCTTTGCATGGCATCCAGCCGCTTCTGCATAAATGCCTTTACTTCCGCAACCATCTTCGGGGTTTCCGACTCCATGATCTGGTGCAGTGAATGCCGGGCAAATACCCGTGTGATGGCGTTAAGCAGCAATTGATGCGTCAGCACCTGATCCATCGGCAGTGAATGCGGTGTGTGGCCAAAACCGGCTGACCCACCGTATTCAATAATATTTCGGTTCTCAACATTATGAAAAAACAGACCGGGGTTTTTTACACGCCACCACGCCACCACAAAACCGTCCAGCAGTTGCGATGCACTCGAGATCCGAACCTTCTGCCCCGGCGACGTGGAGTTTTTGGTTTGTACCTGGACATTGACATACGAGTTGCTGCCGCCGCTGGCCACATCGCCAGTGACAAATTCATAGCCGGGTTTGGATTTATGCGATGACCAGAACGAAAACACGCTCTCGCCGAGTTTTGATTTGTGTTCTTCCTCTGTACCAACTACCACACTATGAATTTTTTCCGTTGGAACCAGCGACAATTTATCAATGGGCCAGGGCCACATTACATGCAAACCCGCCGGCAGGGGATGCTGAAGGTCATAGTTGGTTGTTACGCCCAGGTGTTCACGGATACCGACATCACCCGTCGGCACCACCCGCAACGTGCTTAATACAATGAGAAAAATGAATGCTGCAAGGGCGATGCGAGGCACCAGCCGCGACAGAATTTGCAGCGCTGTCGATTGCTGCCGCGTCATACTGGCACTTTCGGCCAGCAGTACCCGCAGGCCGACAATCCATCCGCTGGCAATCAATGGAACCAGCGGCATCTGTTGCAAGTCGATGCCGGTTTGTTCCAACTCTTCAATCGACCCCATCGATTTGAGCGAGTTAATCAGCAGTTCCAAACCCTGGAGTGCGGTAACCGCGGCAATAAAAATGGCCGCGGCCTGCGTGGCGTAGGATGTGTCGGCCCAGCCGGCGATGATGGCTGCAAATAATGCGGCCGCCCCGGGTATACCCAGAATCACAATGCCGTTAGAGGCTTCGCCGTAACCCTCGGTGCGCCGATCAACCCGCGAAAATGACGCCAACAGCAGGTATGTAAGCAGCGCAAAAACGGCCGCCACCACCGCACCCGGATCGATTGGGTGCGGCGAAATCACAATTGGTTGGCCCGGCATGACCGCAGCGAAGTTTTTCCAGACCATGTAGCCGATGATGGCGGCAACAACAAAAAATGCCGCTGCGCACAGACCAATGATGACCCGCTGAAAGCCCGTATCCAAACTGGTGATATCTTCAGGCTCCACCTCCGGTGCAGGAGCCTGCACGGGGGCTGTGTCGTCGGAGTAGCTCATATGAAACGAGCCGAGCGGTGCCAGCGGTGTAAACTTGCTCTTGGTCGTGACCTCGTCGACCAAAGCCCGCTGCTGGCGGGTTAGCTTAAGCCCCCACCATGCCAGAAACGCCATGAGCGTCTGGGTGGCGGCCGCCAGGGCGGCTGCCCAAAAGCACACGGTTCCATACTGATAAACCGCGATACCCAGTATGCCCGTTACAATCAGAAGGCCGATGGCGACCCACAAGGCGACTACTTCAGCTCGTTTCACTTAGAATCAGTCCTCGATACAGTCGAATTCAGATTTCGGCATTGACGCCCATTAAATCCGCATCAAATACCACACTGGAAATAGCAACACCGAAAAACACCACCACAGGCGAGATTTTTTCAGGAAATGTTCCCGTCATGCATCTCATCCTTGAACTAAAGTATGGTCGGTTGCTTCCTTCATCAGACCGGCTGCAGGGCCGGGGCCGATGACGGTGCCGGCATAACCAATTCGCCATCCTGCGGATCGGCCGCTGGCAGTGGTTTGCGATTCACGCCCACATCACCGGCCAAGCGCACGGAATTAACCGCAATAACCACAACCGCCATCATGTGCACAAGCGCCGCAACCACTGGTCCGAAAAGACCAAACGCCGCAGCGACTTCTGCCGCACCGGCAAACACCAGTGCAAACCCCAGGTTTTGAAATATCGCCACACGCGTTTGCCGCGCCAGATAAATCAGCAGTGGGATGCGCGTCAGATCATCCTTCAGCAGGATGGCGTCCGCCGCCTCAATCGCGGCATCTGTGCCATGAATACC
>JAKAYZ010000432.1 GCA_021816165.1 Planctomycetota bacterium
GCGGCATCGAGCACCATATCCACGAGAAACTTCCGCGGCTTTACCGGATCGCGCTGGCGAAGAATATCGGCGGTTATTTCAATCAGGTACGAATCCAGATCGCCTTGATTCCACTGGTCAAAAATCCCGCTCAATTCGGCCGGGTCGAGTTTCAACAAGTGTTTGAGCAGATAATATGCTTCGCTGATCAGTTGCATATCCACATACTCGATGCCGTTGTGCACCATTTTGACGTAATGGCCCGCACCATTCGGCCCCAGATAAGCTGTGCAGGGTACGCCGGTGGTAACGGGCTTTCCCGGAGCCGCACCCGGAATTGGTTGGCCGGTTTTTGGATCCACCTTGGCGGCAATGGCCCGCCAAATCGGTTCCAAATGCTTCCATGCCTCCGGATCGCCGCCGGGCATCAGCGATGGCCCGAAACGCGCACCGAGTTCTCCGCCGGAAACACCTGATCCAAAAAATTTAAGCTGCGCCGCATATTGCTTTTCGCGTCGGATGGTATCTGTCCATAGGCTGTTGCCGGCGTCAATGACCAGATCGTCTTTTTCCAAGCCCGCGGCCAGCAGTTGACCGACTACAGCATCAACGGCCGGACCGGCTTTCACCAGAATAATGATCACCCGCGGTTTTTTAATGGCGGCGATGAATTGTGGTAAGGTCTCACATCCTGTGAGTTGGCCCGGCGTGGAGGGATTTTCTCGAATGAATTCCTGCATAACCGCAGTGGTACGGTTAAAGACGGCGATATTAAAGCCATGGTCAGCGATGTTCAAAGCCAGATTTTTGCCCATGACGGCCAGACCAATTAATCCGACATTCGCAGGTTTGACGGTGTCACTCATGGTGTGCGCTCCAGAAAAAAGAGAATTGAATTATTCATGGTGGATATGCTACTGCCGATTACGAAGACCGGCCAGTGCGGCGGCTGGACGAAGTGGATCTTCCCGGAAGTCCTCCAGGCCATGCTGGACGTTGCGGCCGTTAGCGGTTAAATATATCCCGCCGTAATCAAGGAACTGGCTTGGCTGGTCGGTGGAAGTCGGCTCCATTGGTCAGGCCAAGAACCCAAGTGTGCGATGGGACGTACTAACACAACCGGGCAAAAGGCCCGTGTTGGCCCCGGCTTGGACCTACGGAGTTATCTGTTGTGAAGCAATTTTTCCGCATGCGTCGTGGCATTCGCGCCGCGGTGCTGCTTGGTATGACTGTCTTCATTCTGACTGCCAGCGGCTGCATTGATCTGACGGGTCTGCCCAACGACCCTGTGGCGCAAACGGTAAAGCCCGGTAATGCCCACCTTTATAAGTACCCTGGGCACCTGTATGCGATGCGTGGATTCTTGGGCATCTTTTCCACAGGAATGGACCTGTTAGCCAACAAGCTCAACAGCCGGCATATTGTGGCCTCTGCGGCGGTGGCGGATGAGGCACGGTATCCGCTGCGAAAATTTTTGATCCGCCAAACCATCGCCGGTCGCCTCACCGGACCTTTGATCTTGGTGGGACACTCGTGGGGTGCCGATGATCAGGTTCGCATTGCTCGGGCCTTGGGGCGTGCTGGCATCAAAGTGAACCTGCTGCTGCTGATTGATCCGGTAACGCCGCCGCCCGTTCCAGCCAATGTCATTCGTTGCGTGGATATTTATAAGAGCCATCCGCTCACGGACTGGATTCCGGTATGGCGTGGCGTTGCCGACGATGCGCGGAATCCGGCGGTGACGGATTTAACGGTGATCAATTTACGGACCGCCAAGGTGGACTTTGATACCTCCGTGGTGAATCACATCAATATCAGTGCGGTGCCGGGGGTGCAAAAAATGATGATGCATTATATTTTAGATACTCTGCGACGCGCCACGGTCCGTCCCAGCCGTGCCGGTGCTACCACATTTCCAAGGTCCGTTCCTCCGCCATCCACACAGCCCGCGACCGGCGCAGCTGCCGGAGCCGTCACTCAACTCATGGCCAAATCCGCCTCCGGTGTTACAATCAGAAAGTAAAAGTGTTTCTGTCGGCGTCGATAGGCACTGCTTTTTGCGGCTTCTGGTTGAAACGAGATATCTGTTGCCATTGATTGTGTCCATGACCGCCTTGGTGTGTGCCTGCGTTCTGGCTGTTTATTGGGGCACCGTGGCGGTAAAAGCCCGCCGGTTGGCCCGTAAAATAGGCAAAGATCCCAATGTGATTCCCCGCGAAACGGTCGGTCGCTGGATGCGGCTTATCTGGGCTCCCACAGTCGCGGCATGGTGTGTGCAGCCATGGTTGGCGGCCTTTGACGTGGGGCGAGGAACCTTCTGGTTGGGAAGACTATTAAAACCTGTTCAACTGGCATCGGTGGTGGGGGCGATCATTGGAAGCCTGTTGGCCGTGGTGGCGCTGATTCTAACCATAATTTGCTGGCGACGCATGGGGTTGTCCTGGCGTATTGGCATCGACCCCGGTGAACGCACCGAATTGGTTGTCCAGGGACCGTATCGCCTGGTTCGCCATCCCATTTATGCACTGTCCATTTTACTGATGCTGG
>JAKAYZ010000433.1 GCA_021816165.1 Planctomycetota bacterium
ACAGATCCAGCCTTGCGCCGACAGCGCATTGCCCATACCCTTAATTGTATTGAGATGACCGCAGCACTCGGAGGTAAAACGATTTCGCTGCAGCCGGGCGGTCCCATGGGCAATGATGATCGGGGCACCTGCCTGGACCGTTACGAAGCGGGTTTGCGGGAAGTCTTGCCCGCCGCTCAAAAGCACCACATTATTCTCATGGTTGAACCTGAACCCGGCCTGCTGATTGAGACCAGCACACAGTGCCTTGAGTTTCTTTCCCGCATCAATCATCCGAATCTCAAAATGAACTGTGATCTTGGGCATTTCTTTTGTGTCGGTGAAGACCCGGCCTGCGTACTAAAGAACGCCCAGCCCTGGATTGCCCACATTCATCTGGAGGACATCCGGGAGGACCGCGTTCATCAGCATCTGATTCCAGGCCGCGGAGCCATGAACTGGCCCGCGATTTTTAAAGCCATCCGGGCGATTCAATACACCGGTTGGGTAACTGTGGAATTGTATCCATACGAAAGTACCGCGGAGGAATCGGCACGTGCGGCGATCGATTTTCTCCAGAAATTTGCTTAACAAGGTGCCCGCCCGTCATGGACTCAATCCGGTGTCAGCGGTGACACCGCTAGTCTGAAGCCCTGCTTGTAGGAAAGCACACACCATGGATCACTTCACTTATCGTCAGGGACAACTTTACTGCGAACAGGTACTGGTGGAGGAGATCGTTGGTCAAGTTGGTACGCCGGCCTACATTTACTCTTTATCCACGCTGCAAACGCACTATCAGCGTATCGCCGCGGCATTTGCCCCGCTGCACCCGCTGATCTGTTATTCCGTTAAAAGCTGCGGCAACCTGGCTATCCTGGCTGCCCTGCGGGCCTGCGGCAGTGGGTTCGATGTTGTTTCCGGCGGTGAACTCTTTCGCGCCCGCCGGGCTGGCGCAGATCCATCAAAAATTGTTTTTGCCGGCGTCGGCAAGACCGATCAGGAAATAAACGACGCTCTGGATGTCGGCATCGGCTGGTTTAATATCGAAAGCGAAGCGGAATTCTGGAACTTGCAACGACTGGCCGCGCAGAAATCCGTCCATACCAGGGCCGCCCTCCGCGTCAATCCGGATGTTACCAGCCACGGAACACATGTCAAAACACTTACCGGAAAAAAAGAAACGAAGTTCGGAGTGGATATTGACCGAGCGGAGGAATTTTATGTCCAGGCCGCCGCGGCCACACACGCCCGACTCAATGCTTTGCACCTGCACATCGGCTCACCCATTAAAACCGTCCAACCCTACGTAGATGCCATTGGCAAGGCTCTCAACCTGATCGAACGTCTCAGGCACCGCGGCATCACCCTGGACACAATTGATATCGGGGGCGGATTTGCCGCGTTTTATGAAGGCAACGAAGCCCCTCCAGCCGAAACCTACGCCGCAGCCATTGTGCCTCTGCTGCAAAATTCGGGACTGAAAGTACTGCTGGAGCCGGGTCGGTCCATTTCCTGCAACGCTGGTATTCTTGTATCCCGTGTTCAATACGTGAAACAGGGCGGGCGCCGCAAATTTATTATCGTGGACGCCGCCATGAACGACCTCATTCGCCCAACCCTTTACGAAAGTTACCACTTTATATGGCCGACCGCCTCTATCCACACACCTGCCAGCCGACTTAGCACGCTGCGCAGTCCCGATGATGAACTTGTCGATGTGGTTGGACCAATCTGCGAAAGTGGTGATTATTTTGCCCAAGACCGCTACCTGCCGGCGCTGCGTCGTGGCGATCTTCTGGCTGTATTTTCCGCCGGAGCCTACGGCTTTGCCATGAGCAGCCAATATAATGCCCGCCCCCGGGCAGTGGAAGTTCTGGTGGATGGTTCCAACTGGCACATCATCCGCAAACGGGAAAGCTATGAAGATCTCATCCACGGCGAGGAATAAACCAACATGACCAGCCGTTACATGGACTCTGTTCCCTATCTAAGAAGTCAACAATTCATCGAAGGCTATATCTGGGCCATCGTCGCAACACCAGAGTTCCCCGCCAGCGCCGTATTATCCCTTGAGACCCCGCATGTTTATGTGGGCACATTGCCTGATGGCACAAGACTGGTGGCATCTCCAACGCCCACTCACCCGAACATATCAGATGCCCTTGTCCGTCCGTGGACTGTGCAATTGTACAATGACGCAGCAAAAACCATTCCCCTGGCCTTTCTCGAAGAAAACAGCGGACGCTACGTACAACTCGAATCTTTTGGTCTTGGTCTGGATGGCGAACCACTCATTGACCAGCCCTCAAGATGTAAATTTCTGGTCGGCATCACGAATGCTCAGACTCGAGTCTGTCCGGAATAATTCCCCTATTCCGATTATACTGCGTCCAGCACTTCGGTTTCCAGTGGGCTTACCATGCGATACCGGATTCCACGCCAGGTCACACGCCGCCCCACAGCCGCCGCAACCAGCGTCAGGAGTATCCATGCCTGCACCAGCGGAAGGCCCAGCGCATACCACCATCGCACACGAT
>JAKAYZ010000434.1 GCA_021816165.1 Planctomycetota bacterium
ACATGGACGGGTCCTCGCCTGCCAGCCGCGCGGCCGTATGGCGGCAGATCGCTCCACCGGTCACGGCCAGCGTTCCGATGCAGATAAGGAGAAAAATAATGATCGTCAGCAGGTAGCCCGTGCGCACCAGTGCCAGATGCACCGGCGTTTCCGAATGGCGGGCAATCATCGGCGGCGCCCCGGTAAGCAGCCACTCCGGCACGGTGATAAACATGTTGGCCAGACATCCCCATATCGTGTCAGATTGCCACGCGACCGTGCTGCTGCGCGGCGTCGCTGCCACTGAAATCTCAAAACCCGTCGGCGTCTGGCCCGGTGTCGTATTGGCCGACGTGGATTCAATTCGCAAGGGGTTCAGCACGTTAAATACCAAACGATGGAATTCTTTGAGTTCCTCGTGCATGGCAGCGTCAAAAATGCCCCGGCCAACGGTGCTTTGCACCTGTCGAACATTGGCCATAAGTTCCATAGCCAATCGGTGTTGCCGTCGGTGCAGGGTGCGGGCGGATAATGCCGGCTTTTGTGCCGCCAAGTTCTTCAATCGCCTTTGAAATTGCCGCTCCATCCCCGCCACGATTGCCCCATAGGCCGCACGCGGATCGCGCTCAAGAGCCTGAATTTGTTTAGAGTGCAGCGGCGTCGCGTAGTCCTGCAGCATCTCGGAGAGCGCCGCCTCGCGAGTAAGCCGATCTTGAATAATCATTTCACGGTACGCCCCGGGTGCCGGAGTGTGAAACGCCGCAATCTCGCCCGAGAGCACCTGCGGCCCCCAAATTCCATCCAGAGCTCGACCGGCCGTATAAACAATCACCAGTGCCAGCAGAGCCAGCACCCATACCCCCGGCTCGATCGAAATCCGAAACGCCCGGAAAATATATCGAAAATCCAATACTTTCTCGCGCAAGGGTTGCGTCCATCGTTTATCCGGTTCCGCCGACGGGGTATTACGTTTCTCCATGTGTGCTCCAACCTGATTCACATTGCCCTGCAAATTATCGCCTACGCCGTCGGGCGGCTTGCCCAATGCAGTTTGCGGGCCAGCAATTCCCAGTGTGTCTGACGCGGGTTTACCACCAATTCCAGTCGGTGCGGTGCCTTTTTTACCACCACATAATGGTCGGCGCTCAGTGGATGCACCACCACGCCATCCATCACCACATGTGTTCCCTCATTAAGCCGTCGTGGCTCGATGCCAATCGTACAGCGATCTGGAACCACCACAGGGCGAAACGATAAAGAATGCGCGCATATCGGGGTAATCACTATTGCATCTACATCCGGTGTGATCAATGGTCCCCCTGCGGACAGGTTGTAACCCGTTGACCCCGACGCCGTTGAGATAATGATTCCGTCACCCCGAAACGTGGCGGTATCGGAGTTATTCACCCGCACCGTCAACTCCACCATCCGAAATGGCGTTCCGGCGTTAAGTACCACATCATTGAGCGCCAGGCAGCGGCTTTCGGGTTGCAGGCTCTCACCTTCGTCGGCACGGCCCGGTAGCTTCTTGCGGTAAACCGACGCTTCAAGCATCAGCCTGTGAGTGGTGGGCAATTTTCCGGCCAGCAGCTCCGGCAGGTGTGATTCAAATTCCTCCGGCGTGAAAGCCGCCATGTACCCCAATTTACCGAAATTAATACCGGCTATGGGTACCTGATACCTGGCCAGAAAGCGGGCGGCCTGCAAAATGGTTCCGTCTCCGCCCAGCAAAACCATTAAATCCGGCCGGTCCTGCAAATCGTCCAGGCATGTCTGATCTACACCCTCCATATATTCAGCGCTGACACCCTCCCTTGCCCCCAGCGTTTTCAGCAGTTTACGCCCGGCTGCGATGGCCTCCGGTTTAGCTGAATTGGCGATAAGCAACACTTTCATTCGGCAGATAGGATACTCCCCCGGCTCGGTTGCCTCCAGTCACTCCACCCGGATAGCCCCATAGCCCGGATGCGGGCCATTTCAATTCGATGGTGCATTTCAAGTTGACCATTAAAGTACGGCGGTTAAGATTTGCATGTTGACGGGTGCGGGGATGGTTGAAGATGTGGTGCCTGATTCGCGGCAGCACGTCTCTTTGATGCCATCGATACGCTTTTCCGCACAGAAGTTCACACAGGTAGTCCATTCTGAGGAGCTTAGTTTGATGCATGGCATGCGGTGGAGTCGCTCCAGTGCAACCATCCTGATGGTGATGGTTTGCTGTCTGTTCACAACCAACCTCACACGCGGGGCCGCAGCACCATTTACAAGTGCCGCCTTGCACAAGGCACGCCTCAAGGCGTATTGGCAGATGCCACTTGGTTTGGGGGCACGCACGCACGATCGAATCTCCCACCTTTGGCTGTTGGGAAAAAAGGTATATGTGCTCACACGTTACGGTTATTTTATCTGCATTAACGCATCCTCCGGTACCATTCTCTGGACGCAGAAATACACCGCCCGAGGACAGACCACCATGGAACCTGTTACCTACGGCAAAAAACGGCTGCTGATTGTCAGCGGCAGCAAAATTCT
>JAKAYZ010000007.1 GCA_021816165.1 Planctomycetota bacterium
TGGCGGAATATATTCCGCCCATTTTCCGCTGCTCCATCCACAAATCAGTGAGAAGGCCCTCGGATTAATGCAGCCCGGTGGCGCGTTGACGCAAGCGGCGAGCTGACCTCCGATGCTTTGGGATTACTCCGGATTACGGAGGCCCGGTCCAATAGCCGCCGAAGCCTTCTTGCGGTATGCTTCTGCACGTCGTTTATTAAAAAAGGCAGGGCCGGACGTAATGCCAACCAATCTTGAAAAATTCCGTGATCTTCTCAAGGAATTGTTCCAACTGGATCAGGCTGATCTGGATTTCGGTATTTATCGCATTATGAACCAGAAGCGTGATGAAATTATCCGCTTTCTGGATAAGGATTTATTGCCGCAGGTTCAAGCGGCATTTACCGAATATCAATCGGTTGACAAGTCGGCCCTGCAATTGCAAATCAATGAGGCCGTTCAACAGGCCAAAAGCCTGGGGGTGGATGCGGAGCAATCGCCCAAGGTCAAGGCGTTGCGGCAAAAGTTGGCCGCCGAGGCACTGGACATTACCGCCCTGGAAAACACCGTATTCTCGCATCTCTTTAATTTTTTCCGCCGATATTATCAGGACGGCGATTTTATTTCCCTGCGGCGCTACAAAGAGGGCGTGTACGCCATTCCTTATGAGGGCGAAGAGGTAAAACTTTACTGGGCCAACCACGATCAGTATTACATTAAAAGCAGCGAATCCTTCCGCGATTACACCTTCAAACTTGATTCCGGCAAGCGCGTTACCATGCGGATTGTGGCCGCCTCCACCGAACAGAACAACAACAAAGCCGCCTCCGGCAAAGAGCGGCGTTTTGTGCTGTGTGCCGAACATCCGCTGAAGGAAGAAACTGGCGAATTGCATATCCGCTTTGAATACCGCCCCAGTGAAGGCCGGGAGAAACAAAGTGATCTCAATGAGCAGGCGATTGCCGCGATTCTCAAGGCCAAGGGCTTTGAGACATGGACCGCCCAACTGGCCAAAACCGCACCGACGGAAAACGATTCCGCCCGGACCGTGCTGGCCAAACATTTGGCCAAATTCACCGCCCGCAATGAATTTGATTATTTCATCCATAAAGACTTGGGCGGCTTCCTGCGGCGGGAACTGGATTTTTATATCAAAAATGAAGTCATGCACCTGGATGACATTGAAAACGATTCCGTCCCGCGTGTGGAGCAGTATTTAAGCCTCATCAGGGTGATCCGCAAGATCGCCCATAAGATCATCGCATTTCTGGCACAACTGGAAAATTTCCAGAAGAAACTCTGGCTCAAAAAGAAATTTGTCCTTGAAACCCATTATTGCATAACCTTGGATCGCGTGCCGGAAAATCTGTATGCCGAAATTGCCGCCAATGACGCCCAGCGGGAAGAATGGGTCAAGCTCTTTGCCATAGATGAAATCCAAGCGGAAAAGCTGGGTGAAGTTGCCTACAGCAAGCCATTAACGGTGGAATTTCTCAAATCCCAGCCGCACCTGGTACTGGACACAAAACATTTTCCGGAGGCATTCAAACAGAAATTGCTGGCAACCATTGATGATTTGGATGGCAAACTCGATGGATTGCTGATCCACTCGGAAAACTTTCAGGCATTGCAGTTGATGGGCGAGCGATACCGGGAAAAAATTGATTGCGTGTATATTGATCCGCCATACAACACTAGCGAAAACACCTTTAAATACAAGAACGAATACCGGCATTCCTCGTGGGCTGCGATGGTGTTCAATCTCCTGCGGGCAACCCGCGAACTGGGGGCAGCCAGCGGTGTTACGTCAGTGGCGATAGACGACACGGAAACCAGCCGGTTGCGTACCTTGTTGGATGACATCTTTGGGGAGGCGAGCCGTGTGGCCACGATTGCGGTCGAGGTAAACCCGGCGGGGCAGAATCTGCGGCCAAATACGCCCGCGCTGAGCCACGACTACTTCCATGTCTACGCCAAAGAAATCGAGGCCACGAAGATGCTTCTCCGCGAGTTGACTGAAGAAGAAAAGGAATCGTACACAGAGGCTGACGCCGGCGGAAGCTACATTTGGGACAACCTCCGCCGGCGCGGAGGAAATTCTAGGCCAACTGACCGGCCCGGGCAGTGGTTCCCCTTGTTCGTGACCACCTCTACAGTGCGGGTGCCGAACCTGGCGTGGGATGCTCTTTCCAAACAATGGTCCATGCAGGACGCGCCGGTCGGTGACGAGGTTGTAGTGTGGCCTATCGACCCCAAGGGGGAGAAGCGAATTTGGCGGGTCAACCCCGACGGAGCGAGAAGAGCGATTGCGGACGGCGTAATCTCCGTGATTCAGAAGGCTGGCCAACTTGCGGTTTCCAAAAAATCCTACATGCCCGTGGGCAAAAAGCCTAAGACCATGTGGTACGAATCTAAGTACTCGGCGACCACCCATGGAACCAAGTTGCTTAACAATATCCTCGGAAGTCCGCTCTTCAGTTACCCCAAGTCGCTGCACCTCGTTACCGATTGCCTACGGTTTTGGGCGGACGACGGTGCGTTGGTGCTCGATTATTTCGCCGGTTCCGGCACCACCGCCCACGCCGTTATCAACCTCAATCGCGAAGATGATGGCAATCGCAAATATATCCTTGTTGAAATGGGTGAGTATTTTCATACCGTGCTGCTGCCGCGAATCAAGAAGGTTGTCTATTCCAAAGAATGGAAAGACGGCAAACCCACCGCACGCGACACCGGCATCAGCCATGCCTTCAAATACCTCCGCCTGGAATCTTATGAGGACGCTCTGAACAATCTGGAAATTCAGCGCACAAAAGAACAATCAGATTTATTAAATTCCGATTCGGCCATGCGTGAACAATACATGCTTTCCTACATGTTGGATGTGGAAAGCCGGGGCAGCCAATCGCTGTTGAATATCGACCATTTCCGCAAGCCGGATCAATACCAGCTCAAAGTGGAAAAACATGGCGAGACGCAAGCGGTCAAAGTGGATTTGCCGGAAACCTTCAACTGGCTGCTGGGTTTAACGGTCAAACATATTGATCTGATCCGGGGTGTGCGCGTTATCTCCGGCACCAATCCCAAGGGAGATCGCGTGCTGGTGCTCTGGCGGAATATGGATGAATTGGACAACGATAAACTTGATGCATGGTTCCGCAAGCAGGGCTACAATACCCGTGAAATGGAATATGACATTTTCTATGTCAACGGCGATAACAACCTTGAAAACCTCCGCCGGGCCGACCAAACATGGAAAGTGCGGCTGATCGAAGAAGAATTCCAACGGCTGATGTTTGAAGCGGGGGATTGATGATGGAAGTAACGTTTAACGAGTTGTTTGCGAAACTTGGGCAAGGTGATGAATCGGTTGAAATCGAAGCCAAGGCATCACGGGAAATCGGTGATTCACTGCTTGAGACCATCTGTGCGATGTCCAACGAGCCGGGCCGCGGTGGCGGCTATCTGCTTCTGGGCGTAAGCCGTCGCGAAGGGAGTCTTTTCCCGGATTACCATATCACGGGTGTTCCCAATCCGGATAAGGTACAAGCTGATCTCGCCAGTCGGTGTGCCAGTGCCTTTAACGTGGTGATCCGCCCCCAGATATCAAGGGAGATACATCAGAATGGTGTGGTGCTGGTGGCTTTTATATCCGAAGCTCAACCGCATGAAAAGCCGGTGTATATTGTATCCAAAGGACTTCCGCGCGGGGCGTTTCGTCGCATTGGGTCAACCGATGTCGTTTGTACCGACGATGATTTGCAGGCGTTATACCAAGGTCGAGATCATCACAGTTTTGACGAAACAACGGTCAAGAACTGTACTATGGATGATCTGGACACTTCTGCCATCCATGAGTACCGCCGCACGCGCGCCGAAGCCAACCCCAACGCGCCGGAATTGGCCTATAAGGATGACGAGCTGTTGCGAAGCCTCTCCTGCGTGGATCGCAAGGGTCAACAGCTGATCCCTACCATTGCGGGCATTCTGCTCTTTGGCAAACGCGCAACCATTCGCCGTGTATTCCCACTGATGAGACTGGACTACATTCGTGTTTCAGGCCGCGAGTGGGTGCGCGATCCGGACAGTCGATTTGATACTGTTGAAATTCTTGACCCAATTTTGCTAGCCCTGCCGCGTGCGATTAATGCCGTATTGGATGATATTCCAAAAGCCTTTCTGTTGCCCTCCGATGCGGCGCAGCGCCATGATGTACCATTAATTCCGCGAACCGCGATTCGTGAAGCGTTGGTCAACGCGGTCATGCACCGCAGCTACCGCCAGAAATCACCGATTCAGGTTATTCGGTACGCCAACCGGCTGGAAATACGAAATCCCGGCCATTCATTGGTTCCCGATGACCGCCTGGGAGAGCCGGGATCGATAAGCCGCAATGAAAAAATAGCCGCAGTGCTCCATGAAACTCGGTTCGCCGAGACCAAGGGAAGCGGTATCCGGGCAATGCGTGAGGCGATGTCCAAGGCTAATTTGGGACCGCCAACATTTGAGTCAGACCGGGAGAAAGATACGTTTGTTGTGACATTTCTTTTCCACCATTTTTTGAACGCCGACGATGTGCGGTGGCTTGGCCAGTTTTCCCACTTGGATCTTTCGGAGGATGAGCAGAAGGCCCTGGTGTTTGCGTGTGAAATGGGAGCCATCAATAATTCCGCTTATCGCGATATTAATCAGATGGAAACTTTGATTGCCAGTGCCCACCTCCGGCGACTGCGCGAATTGGGGCTGCTGGCGCAAAAGGGGAAAAGCTCCGCCACGTATTATGTGCCCACAGACCGCCTGCTTTCCGGCGCGGTTTCCCCAGCGCAACGTAGAATGGATAGCCAGGGCTTACCTGCGGGGGTGTCAACAATACCACAGGATTTAACCCCTGCTATAACAGCGCAATCACAGGGGTTAACCCCTGCTATAACAGCGCAATCACAGGGGTTAGCTCCCATGGCAGGGGGCAAACCTACAGGGTTAAGTGCCAACCTACAGGGCTTACCTACAGAGCTAGCCGAGGCCTTACGCCAATTACGGCGGCGCTCGCGAACCTCCGATATGCGAAACATGATCAAGCGACTCTGCGCATGGCGTTCCCTCAGAGCGGAACACATTGCAAAATTTCTAGGTCGAGAGAAGCCGTACATAACACGGACCTACCTGGCTCCCATGATCCGCGACGGCGACCTTGAATACCTTTATCCGAATAACCCGGCCCACCCGCAGCAGGCGTATCGGACACGGAAACACGGAGAGCCACGCCATAAGGGTAAGCGTACTACCCTTTAGTGAGGGTACTTTAGAAGTTTTCGGTGTTCGGTTCTCAGTATTTTTGGGAGTTGCAAATGTATCAGTCCTTTGAGGATTTGGAGGTGTGGAAACGGGCTTGCCAGTTAGCGGTAAGGCTATACAAGGTGCTGGAGAATTGTCGGGACTTTGGGCTCAAGGATCAGATGCGGCGGGCAGGGGTTTCCATTGCGTCCAATGTTGCGGAAGGTTCGGAACGCCGTGGCAAGGACTTCGCTCGCTTTCTTAGCATATCGCGTGGCTCATGTGCCGAGCTGCGAACCCAGTTATACATCGCCGCGCGGGTGGAACTTATAAACGATGCGACCATGCGTGAGCTTGTGGACGAAACGAAACAGATTTCCAAGATGCTCTACGCCCTCGGAAAATCACTGAAAACTGAACACTGAAAACTAAAGGCTGTATACTGTCTCCTGACTCCTGAATACTGAACACTGAAAACTGGATCCCCAAATGGCCAAATTAAAATCATCTCGCAGCGCTTCAAGCCCGCTTTACCCCGAAGCCACCCCTCTGCGCTTTGACCAGAAGCTGGTGCTGCGGCAATGGATGTTAAGTCTGTTTGATAAGAACACTTTCGAGCAACTGGCCGAACCGCTTAAAGCCCCCGAACTCGAAGGCCTGACCGAAGATAACATCCACAAGTTCTTGCAGGCTTTGCGCGCTTTGTGGGAGTTCCCGGAATTTCCCGGCGATACGCTGCTGGGATATGATCAGAATATCGTGAAACATTCCTTGGCTCTGAATCAACGTCGGGATGCGCCGATTCGCTGGAAGTATTTTCAGTGGTTGACGCTGCTGTTTGCCGAAATTTATCTGGATCGTTACTTCCGTGCCCCGGAGAACCTTCTGGCGGACCTCAACGGTTTCGTGGATCGATTTAACGCCGACAAACTGGAAAAAGACCGTATCCCAACGTACCAGCCCGACGACCTGCGGAAGCTGGCCTTCTGGAATGCCACGGGCAGCGGGAAAACGTTGCTCATGCACATCAACATCCTGCAATATCGGCATTATCTGGGTTTGTACGGACGGGATAAGGAGCTTAACCGCATTATTCTGCTCACGCCCAATGAGGGGCTGTCGCGGCAGCATCTCGTGGAATTCCGTGCTGCGGGCATGGAGGCGGAGTTATTCAACAAGGATGGCGGATCACTGTTTGCGGGAAAGACCATTGAAATTATTGACATTCATAAACTCCGCGAGGAGAGCAAAGAAAAGACCGTTGCCATTGATGCCTTTGAATCCAATAATCTGGTGCTGGTGGATGAAGGCCATCGCGGTTCCAGCGGCAAGGAAACAGGCCGCTGGATGGATGCCCGGCGGCGACTTTGTGAAAATGGCTTTTCCTTTGAGTATTCCGCCACCTTCGGCCAGGCCATGAAAGCCAGCGGCAACCGTGATTTGGAAAAAGAATACGCCAAGTGCATCCTCTTTGATTATTCCTACAAATATTTTTATCGGGATGGCTTTGGAAAAGATTATCGCATTTTGAATTTGGCGGATGATTCCGATGAGGAACAACGCACCGTTTATCTCAGCGCGTGCCTGTTGGCATTTTACCAGCAGCAGCGGCTGTATCGGGACAAGGCGGACGCATTCCGGGTGTTTTTGCTGGAAACCCCGCTGTGGGTCTTCGTCGGCGGCAGCGTGAATGCCGTGCGGAGGGAAAATAAGCGCGAGGTATCTGATGTGGTGGATATTCTGCTGTTCCTGGCGGAATTTGTACAGGAGCGGGACCGTTCGGTTGAACTGCTGAACCGGTTGCTCGGCGGCAGGCCGGGATTACTGGATCAGCGCGGCAATGAAATTTTTGCAACCGCCTTTGGTTATTTAAGCCAATGCCGGATGACCGGCGAGCAGGCATTTGATGATATTCTGCAATTGCTTTTCAACACCTCCGGCCAGGCACTGCTGCACGTTGAGAATTTGACCGGCACGGGCGGGGAAATCGCATTGCGAATCGGCGAAAATGAGCCATTCGGGCTTATCAACGTGGGTGACGCGGCCAATCTCTGCAAGCTATGTGAAGAGCACCCGAACCAGATGGTGGTGGCAAGCAGAGAGTTTTCCGGTTCGTTATTTTCCGCATTGGATAAGCCCAATTCTACGATCAATGTGCTGATCGGGTCGAAAAAATTCACCGAAGGTTGGAACAGTTGGCGGGTCAGCACCATGGGCCTGATGAATGTGGGAAGAAGCGAAGGTTCGGAAATTATTCAATTATTTGGACGCGGCGTGCGGCTCAAGGGGCTGGGGATGAGCCTTAAACGCAGCGCCAAGATCGGTGGCATAACCCGCCCGGATCAAATTGGGCGGTTGGAAACGTTGAACATCTTCGGCATCCGGGCGCAGTACATGCAGCAATTCAAGGAATACCTGGAGGAGGAAGGCCTGCCCGCCAATGAGGATCGCATTGAATTTATTCTACCGGTGGTGAAGAACCTTGATGGCAAAAAGCTGAAAATCATTCGCCTGAAAGATGGCAAGGATTTCAAACGCAGTAAAGACAAGCCATTGTTGGATGAGCCAACAGATGATTATCTTACGAAATACCCGCTGACGGTGAATTGGTATCCGAAGATTCAATCCCAGCAGAGTCGAGGCTTGGCCCGCGTGGAAGAAACCGCCAATTTAGATCAGGGGCGTCTGGAAAAACGCCATTTGGCGTTTATGGATATGGATCGGATTTATTTCCAGTTGCAGGAATTTAAGAACGAGCGGGCATGGTTCAACCTGAATTTACCGCGTGAAAGCATCGCGAAGCTGTTGGGCCGTTCGGACTGGTACATCCTGTATATTCCAGCCGCCGAGTTGGAATTTAACCGCTTCGATCGCGTGCGGCATTGGGAAGAAATCGCCATTGCCCTGCTCAAAAAGTATTGCGACCGCCTGTATAAGCACTGCAAGCAGGGATGGGAGGCCAAAAATCTGGAGTACCATGAACTTACCGAAGATGATCCAAATTTCATCAGCGAATATCGCCTGATGATTGAGCAATCAGCCAACGACATTGCGGCCAAACTCGACGAACTTAAGGAAATGATCACTTCCAGGCAATTTAGCGACTGGTCTTTCGGGAACCTTGAGGCCTTGTGTTTCGGCCGGCATCTGTATCAGCCGCTGCTGCATCTCAAGAGCGATCTGGTGGAAACCATGCCGGTGTCACTGAACGATGGAGAGCGTGATTTTGTCTGCGATCTACGAACGTTTTTCAACGGGATGCCGGATTTCTTCAAAAACCGGGAAATGTATCTGTTGCGCAACATGAGCCGGGGGCGGGGCATCGGTTTTTTTGAGGCGGGGAACTTCTATCCCGATTTTATTCTCTGGCTGCTGATGGATAACAAGCAGTACGTGAGTTTCGTTGATCCGAAGGGATTGCGGAATCTGGAGGGTCTGGACGACCCCAAAATACGCTTCCACAAAACGATCAAGGAACTGGAAAATCGCCTCGCCGACGCGAACGTGATTTTGAATTCATTTATCATTTCCAACACTCCATCCCAAGGCGTGAGTTGGTGGAAGAGCGGTACCAAATCCGACCTGGAAAAACGCCACGTTCTATTTCAGGATGAGGACAAGGCAACGTATATTGAGAAGATGTTGAAGATGGTTATCGGGGGCGGATGAATATTGAGTTGTCTAAAGGGGACATCCCCACCGTACCCGGCGAATTATTCGCCAAAACTCAGGCGGGCGTGGAAATTACGCCGAACCAGCGATCTGGGGCGCGAGTATTCAGGGCGAACCCTTCTCTTAGCGCCGGCATTTATGCCGCTGATTTCGCCGTTCGCCCGGAAATATTGCCACGCCCGTCTCAAACCAGCTTCTACTCCGACCCAACGGACGCAGTATTCAAGGCGTTGGGGGTGGTGTGAAGTCAGTAAAATACGGAGTAGACAATGAACGACATGACGGATGATCTTCAACGCATTTCCGACTACTGCACCAAGGCTGCTGCGGGATTCGACGCCCCAGAAGTGGTTTCGGCCAGGGATCGGTTGCTGGGCGCTTGTGACCGGTTGGAAAGGGCATGGTCTGAATCTTGGATTGGCTACCAGTCGTGCGTGTATAAGAGGAACTTCTTGCCGCGCGAGCCGGGCGACTATTTCGACAGCGAATGGGGATTCGAATCGCTGCTCGATGCCCGGAATCGAGGGGACTGGAAAGAATTCGATTTTGAAGCGGTAGAAAATGAAATTATCCGACGAGCTGGCGGAGACAGCGTTATTCATGCACTTAAACAGGCTGGCAAAGCAGGAGAAGAAGCGTTTGATGCCATGAAGGGTGAGACTCTGCCGATGCTTGAGGCGGCGTTGACAAGTCACGGAGATGAGTTTTTCGCCAAGCAGCGAGATGCTATTTCGGAACTCGAAGGAAAAATATCCAGTAGCAACTATATCGAGGCAATCGCCCCACGATCCCTCCGATCACGAGACCAGCGGGCGATTAATGGCGGGCGCAAGTGCCCTCCCCATGCCGCCTTGCAGGCATTAGTGTTGGAACAAATGTCCCCAGCGGACCAATTAAAGAAACTGGGTACAATTTGTAAGCAAGTCATTATCTACGCCCAAAAGCGACTGCCAAAGAAGGGACGAACCATGGAAATTGGAAATCAAAGGGGGCCAATTTTTATTGGCCACGGTGCATCGGATACATGGAAAGATTTGAAGGACCTTCTAGTGGACAGGTTGAAATTGCAATATGAAGAGTTCAACCGTGAACCCCAGGCCGGGCGCACTACAAAGGAGCGACTGGCTGAACTACTGGAAAAGTGCACATTCGCTTTTCTGGTGATGACCGCAGAGGATCGCACTGCTGATGGCCGACAAATTGCCAGGCAGAACGTCGTCCACGAAATCGGCCTGTTCCAAGGTCGCCACGGGTGGGAGCGAGCCATCGTGCTTCTTGAGGACGGGTGCCCGGAGTTCTCGAATTTGCATGGCGTGGTGCAAATTCGCTTTCCCAAAGGCGAAATAAAGGCAAAGTCCGAGGAAATAAGAGGCGTGCTTGAGCGGGAGGGATACCTGGGGCAGGCCCCTTTACAACGGCGAAACCCGCAATAGCTGGCGCACACCGGGTATCAACCGCCGGAATCGAAGAAGAATACTCCGGCGGTATAATCGCAACAAGCATCGCCATAGGGGCGTGCAGGCGATTTGAATTCTCTCCCACTCAAAAGGATAATAATATGGACAACCACCTATAAACATTGGCATTGAAGTCGCACAACGGCTTAAGTGATTTTTTGCAACAAGATCGAGAAGCGCAACGGGGACGGGAGGAGAAGCGCAACGGGGACGGGAGAAGTTAATAAAAATCACGGCGGCGGAAAACAGCCGCGCTCCCAGATAACTCCCGCCCTCGCCGTCGCCGCAGCGCCTTATCGTTCTACTCATTATTCATTACTCATTATTTCATTGGCAGGTGCTCCGCGCCCGGCAAGCGCCGGCAATTCCTCTTGCAGCGCTTCCCTATTCTCCTAACTCCTGTCTCCTAACTCCTGTCTCCTGTCTCCCTGTCTCCTGTCTCCTGTCTCCTGAACACTGAAAACTGCGCCATTACCCTCCCCCGTCACCCCCTATAGCCTCTCCACGGCACAAGTGCCGCATCCCGGTCCGCCGGGGTTTGACAAGTAAATAACATGCCGCCACAGTGATCGCGGAAAAGAATCCTGAACGACAACCGGCACGCGTTGCTCGCTACTCGTTGAGTGTCAAGTGTTTCGTTACTCGTTGCTCGTTAAGCGCAGCGTTTCGTTGTTCGTTGTAGCCAACAGCCCACGCCCACACCGCGCCCAAAAAGTCTTCTAACTCCTAACTTCTCAATGCTAAATGCTGGCCCCCCCCAGGGGGGCCAAAAACATCTTGAGCATCTTGATCACCTTGAACCAAACCCGCTAAAATCAACGCTCCCATCCACATGCTCAACTTGAGCACCTTGCCCCCCTAACTTGAGCATCTTGCCCCCGAACTTGAGCACCTTGGTCGTCGCAGCGACAGCTCGACCCTGTTCTTCGTTGCTCGTTGAGCGCAGCGCCCTGTTGTTTGTTGTTGGCTTGTGCTCTACTGTTCACCTGTTCTACTCACACCTGCTCTAATCGGGCCGCAGCCCGATTCGCTCTACCGTTCAACTCTCTCTTGATCCCTGCTCTGCGGCCGCCGCCGCCGGTGCGCGGAAGTATTGCCACACCCGATACGTTCAGGGGAATATCTTTATTGGCAGGTCTGGCAGAATGGCGGAAATCTGATCGGCAATGAATGCCAATTCGCTCGCCGACAGGGGGGTTACATACGGTTCCGTGGTTTCGCGGGCTACCGTGTACAGTTGAACCAGTTTAATGGCTCCACCACCGGCGCGAATGTCGGACAATCGCTGAATGTATGCCTGGATTTCCGATGGCGGTGGCGGCTGGTCATGGATGCGCATCAGCAGCGTCTGAATCACCAGTGGACGCTGCCGGGCGCATGCGGTGATGTTATCAAGCACTCGCTGAAACGGCACAGTGGATCGATCCACCTGTTTGTAATACGCCTCGGTTCCCGCATCAAGCTTGGCCCAGATTTCTCCATTGTGCTGATCCAAAAATGCCAGTGCCTGCTCAACGGCGGGGCGGTGGAGCATGGTCGCATTAGTGATGACCACGATCTTGACCTCCGACAACCCGCGCTCCTGTAAAAGGTTCGCCGCCACTTGGCACACGGGAAACAATTGCGGGCAGGTGGTCGGCTCTCCATCGCCGGATAGCGCGATGTCATTGAGGTGCCGCAATGATGGTGCCACACTCGAGAATGGATCAAACGTATAGATTTCTCCGCTTTGCACCGTCTTGAGCATGGCGGAGAGTTCCGTTGCTAAAATGGCCGGATCAACTGTGGGCGGCGCTCCGGCATTGCGGCGGTTCACGCTGCAATAAATGCAATCGAAATTGCAGACCTTATCCGGATTGAGATTGATGCCGATGCTGATTCCGCCGCTGCGGCGGGAGACGACGGGATAAACATAGCGATTGTTTTCCCAGTATCGGCCATGGGCGGCAAATGCCCGGCGATTGGCTGGGTCAAGGTACAGATCAAGATTGCCATTGCGTGCGTTCATTGCTATTGAGTTTAACGCCAACAGCCTCCATTGTGCTATCGCCTTTCCTTTCGTGCGGCGTACAGCAGCAGATCCAACATCAGTGCGCGCGCGGTGGCCGGGCTGTAGCCCATGATGCCCCAGGCGTGTGAACCCGTCAGGCCGGT
>JAKAYZ010000008.1 GCA_021816165.1 Planctomycetota bacterium
GATTCATCCCTAGTACGAGAGGATTAGGATGGACGGACCCCTGGTATACCAATTGCCCCGCTCGGGGCACAGTTGGGTAGCTATGTCCGGACAGGATAAACGCTGAAAGCATATAAGCGTGAAACCACCCCCAAGATTAGACGTCCCCATTAGCCTCCAGCTAGACTAGCTGGTTGATAGGCCGGAAGTGTAAGTGCAGTAATGTATTGAGCTGACCGGTACTAACAGGCGACGGCTTGACCACTTTGTTCTTCCATCGATCTGAATCGCTTTAACCCGATTCAATCCTTGGCTGCAACATCGTGTTTCAAGTCCACCTGAGTAATGTAGCGCTTTTGAATACTATTTAGTTCGCAGGATTTTTGTTGCCTCCCTCACGCAATCTTCACTCGCCAAAGGGCGAGGCTCTGATAAATCGGGGACACCCGGTTTATCGGTTTTCTGGTGCATTTACGTCAGGGGTAACACAGCTTCCCATTCCGAACAGCACCGTGAAGCTCTGACGGCCGATGGTAGTGTCCACAGACGCGAGAGTAGGTGAGTGCCAGATTTATGCCCCGGGAGATCGAAAGATCTCTCGGGGCTTTTTTATTACTGCCCTTGGGAGCCTGTCCGAGTAATATCACGGACTGCGACGCGGCGCTCCGCATGCCGGGCCGATACTATGCCGCATGACACTGGCTTATCGTCGCAGATTTTATTAAACTCAACCCAGTCACCGTGCTTCGCTGGCATTGGAGAATTACCATGGCTTTTGAATTGGCATTAATCGGTGCGGGTAACATGGCTGAAGCCATCGCCCGTGGCATCATAAAAAATGGAGTCTATCGTGCTGATCAATTGGTCGCCAGCGATCCGAGTCTGGATCGCCGCGATTATTTTTCTCAACAGTTGGGAATTGCTGCGTTGGCCCAATCAAATCAGGCGGCGGCAATGGCTTCACGCATCTTACTGGCGGTTAAACCGCAGAAAATTGAACAGGCACTGGCTGAAATACATCCCGTTCTGCCCGCCAACGCGTTGGTGATGACCATCGTGGCCGCGGTTACCACCGCATACATCGAATCTCAATTGGCAGATAAGTCGGTTCGCGTGATACGCATTATGCCCAATACACCCATGCTGGTGGGTGCCGGTGCCAGCGGAATTTGTGCAGGCAGATTAGCGCAAGGTGATGACCTTCAACTGGCGGCCAGGATTTTTGGCTCCTGCGGAGTGGTGGCCGAAATGCCCGAGACTTTGATGGACGCCGTCACCAGCCTTTCCGGCAGTGGGCCAGCGTACGTGTTTTATCTCGCCGAGGCGATGGCCAAAGCCGGTGAAAAGCAGGGGCTATCCCCCGATGTGGCCGCCAAACTGGCGCGGCAGACAATTATCGGTGCCGGCCGCCTTTTAGAGCAATCGTCCGATTCCGCCACTGAATTGCGCCGCAAGGTGACCAGTCCGGGCGGCTTCACGGAGGCTGCCATTAAATCGTTTGATGCCCATAACTTGGCGGCTCTCATTGGGTTGGGCATGGATGCAGCGCTGCAGCGCGGCAAGGAACTCTCACGCTAGCAATCGGCATTTTGCCCAGTACCGTCGCCTTGCAAAATCAGGAAGCCACCCATGTACGCCATTGAGATTGCCGACCAGTTTTTTGCATCCCACCAACTGCGTCTGTTGGATGGATCATACGAACCCCTTCACGCGCACGCGTGGCACATTTTGCTGCGGATACAAAGCGCCCGGTTGGACGCGATGGGCACCGTAATGGATTTTCATGAATTGGCGGCAACGCTCAGGCGCATCATCGGTCCGCTGGAGGGTCAAAATCTCGGCCAGACGGCCATCGGGCACAACCACACCAACCCCAGTGCGGAACGGGTCGCAGAGTGGATTGCCTTGCAGTTGCAGCCGATGATGCCAGCGGGCGTCAGCCTTGCCTGGTTACGGATCAGCGAAGCTGAAAATTGCTGGGCCATCTATCAGCCGTAGTGTTTTGCCAGACCCAACGCGAGCTTGCACAGCCTAAGTGCGAGCCCCGGCCTGACTGGTTGTAAACGCTCCCCGACACTCGGCCCAAAATGGATGTGTACCAACAGCCTCACTGGCAGGACTATCGCACGCGCGTGCCCACATCACCAGATAAAGGAGCAGCAGGCGTATACATGCCGACCACACATCGGCCAAACGGGTCGAATGACGCCATAGCGCGGGCGTCTCGTCGTTATTTGGATTGGTGGCGCGGACGTCTCGTCCGCATGGATGCCGTCCCGCTGCGTCGTATTCCGTCGCCTGCCGTTTTGATGCCGCGAATTGCATTTGACCGCGTGCCCCATTTTTAGCGCCATGGCTCGCATGCGCCAACGCATCCGCCGTCGATGTGGTAATCGCATGCCAGATTTAGCCGCGTGCATGGTGCACGCGCGATGATGGATGACCCATCCGGCCGCCCCGGTTTTCAACACAACGAGCGCCAAGGCCAGCACGCCATCCGATTATTTTTTCATTGACCACAATCGTGGCACCGAATTCACTAATTCGGCCTTATTTACTCGGCATAGCGACGCCTGCGGCAGGCGATAAATTGGCAAGTACCTTCCCACCGACCTCATCCACTTAAAAGCAACGGGTCCCGGCAAACGCCGAATTGGTCAGCTTCGAACTCCCTGTGGCACCATCCCGCCTTGCCTCCACTGGGTGCCGAATCCGCACGGTCGCCATACCGTTACCAGCAGGCAGGCGGCTGATTGGAGAAAATCAGATGATCCGGTCCGCAAGGACACTCCACCATCAGATTTCGCCCCTCCATCTTCAGCACGGCCGTTTTTCCGCAACGACGGCATCTTGCATCAATGGGAATTACATTCAGGCAGTCAATACAGTGGTAATTGAATCCGCGCGGCGAGCTTTGGGCATGTAGCCGCATACTGCTGCAATAGGGACAAGGTTCGCCATCAGGAATCGACGTGGCGGGAGGCTGCTGCCGCTGTCGCACTTCGGCCGCAGATTTTTCAATTTCATTTATCAGTTGCCCATCCATCCTTTGCACCCCGGTAATAACAAGTGCCAGTTTGGCCCTTGTGCAAGCAACGTAAAACGCCGCCCTGCCCTTGTCGTCGGCATGGAAGTCATCGGCCCCCATCACAAAAACCAATGGCGCGTCATAACCTTTGGCACTGGCCACGGTGCAAAGCGTCAAAATGCCCGAATCAAAGAGCGGCTTACGCTTGTTTTCCGGGTGATTTGCGTCAACAAAGCGAATCGTGCCGTGGCTGCCCAAGGCAGCGGTAAGTGTCTCCGCCAACCCATCCATTAATTTAAAATGTTTTGACAGAATGAGAATATCGCTGGGCAGTACGTCGTCCATATGGGTCAACTGATGGACATAATCGGCAACGGCCTGAATTTCCTCCTTGCGAGAAGCATAAAACTTTACCAGTGGCCGAACACCCTGCCGCCGGCAGAATTCAATTTCAAAACGGGATCCATTTTCTTTAATCAAGCCACGCTGCAGCAAGTTGGCGACATCTGCAAATTGCCGTGTGGTGGCTGCCTTCCCGGGTGCGGCATAGGAACCGACAAGCACATTGAAGGCAAAATCGACAATCTGCCTGGTATTGCGGAGGCATTGATCAAGAAAAATAGTCCGCCCAACCACCTGAATACCCAACTTTTCCCACACGGGTGTTTTAATGCCGTAGATATTCTGGGCGTTGTCGTAAAAAAGTATGATAGTTCGCCGTCCCGATTCATCGGGCCGTGCTAAACGTCTGATAAGCTGCAGTTCCTCAGGGAAAAAATCCTGCGTTTCATCCACGTAGATGTGATCAAATTGCAGTTGGGCCAGCGCATCGGGTGGCAATTGATCAAGCGTCTGGCACATAAGTTCAGCGCGGGCCGCACGCTGTTCATAGCTATAGGGTGTATGCAGCGATGGCTCGCGTCTGAGCAAGTCGTAAATCAGTCCCTCAATATGCGTGACGGTGAGATAGCCGCCCGGCAGGTCGGAATAGGTAAGAAATTTATATCTATCTTCAATGCGCTGGCGCAGATAAAAGGTGAGCGTGCGATTGTAGCAGAGTACCAGCACACGCGGGTGGTGGGTGGGGCGCGAAAACAGATCGCCGGTGTAGTGCGTCAGTTGATAGATGGCGTGGGCGGTATTCAATGCGAGAAGCACCGATTTGCCCGATCCCGCTACACCCCGAAACAATCGATGTGCACCGGAAAGATCGGCATTGCCAAGGCTTTTCTGCTGCTCGGTGGGTTCACGAATGGCCGATTCCATGGATCGAATTTCAGCACCCAAATTAAGGCCGTTTGATCGACGAGTGGTACGCACGGGCGCTGTACGAAAAAACGAATGTCCAGTCAGAACGCTTATCAGCACCTGGCCGTCTTCACGCGACAATCGGCGGCTCGGCAGATGGGGTGGTGCCGCCCTGTTGGCAAGGCGAATGATCACCTCTCTTAGCCCCCCGGCACTGCTGCAGTCGTCCGCAAATAGAAATTCCTCTGGCACGACGGCCGAAAATCGTTGGCCAAATTCCCTCCGAGATATGGCCGGCAATGCCGCAAGACGCATGAATAATATTTGCGATACGTCCACGTACGGCTTGCACTGGTCGCGGATGGCGAACATCACGCGTTCCGCCTGGTGCAGCGGGTCTTCACGTGCAGCCATGCCGTCGCGATTGATGGTCAACTGCGTCGCACGGACCGCTGTAATGTCATTGAGTGTGACCCCTTTATTTTCAACCACGAGAACCCCGACCTGCGGATGCAGCAGCACCAAATCAGGACGCGGGATTTTTCCCCGTGGTGAACGGCTTTCAAAAAAAAAGAAAGCCTCGGATAAGTCGCCGAATGCTTCAAGCATAATCGTCGCCAGACAGGCATGCCAATATTGCCCGATCCGATCCGCACCAACAACCTGTGCCTTAGTGGTTTTGATGGCGCTGTCAAGGCGCTGCGTCCAGTCTGGTAGTGATGTTTGCGGCAAAGGGTTGGCTCCTGCCATTGATGGGGTGCGGCACCCACGCGTTTTTCAGGCGTTCCGTGTCTCGTCGCAACCCGACTATCCGGACGGATGGCTATGCCGTCGAGCGAATAATTGCTACCATTGTGGGATGGATTGTGGTTTTTTTCCAGCATTTTTGCGTATGGATGGAAAAGACGCTCTCGTGGTGGGGGGTGGGGCGGTCGCATTGCGTAAAATTACCGGCCTGTTGGCCAGTGGGGCGCGGGTGCAGGTTGTCAGTCCGGACATAAGTCGGGAGATTACTCAACTGCCGGGCGTTGCACAGCGGGCAACAATTTATGATTCCACGGTGATGCGGAACGCTGGCCGTCGGTGGTGGTTGGTTTTTGCCGCAACGAATAAAGCCGATGTCAATGCACAGGTGTGTGATGATGCCCGGTCGGAGGGTATTTGGGCCTGTAACTGCAGCGATCCTGAAGAGGGTGATCTGGTATCCCCTGCCACCCGGATGGTGGGAGAAATCACCCTTGCTGTATCCACCGGTGGCGGGTCACCAGGTTTGGCGGCCAGATTGGCCGATCAGGCGGTGGCCGGTATTTCAGATTCGCAAAAAATGCTCTCTGGCCTGCTTCCGCAGTGGCGGCAAAGCATCCGCCGGTCTTTTGACCATGAGGCCACCCGCCGAATGTTGATGCGAGCAGTGAGTGGAGATGAGATGCTGGCGACCATAAAATCCGGGGGCGTGGGAGCGGCGGCGGAATATTTTGATCGGCTCGTGGCCGAGGCGAAATTACACGGCGAAAGGCATGGCGAAAAGCCCGGATAGCCTATGTCACATACACAATTTTTACCCATCAACGTACCGGAAGTGGCAGCGGCGGCGATTGTCCCCCTGATACTGCTGATGTCGTTTTATTTTTACGCCCGATCAAAATTGGCTCATGCCGAAAAGCCCGTGGCTGAAGGTTCACCCGAAAATGTGACGGCAACGTGGCTGGTGGCAGTGGCGATGGGCATTCTGCTGATGCTGCTTGCATTGCGCGCGGCGGCTGCGCATTCGCTGGTGTCAACAGTCACCAATTTTTTTGATTCATCGCTCGTCCTTGCCATTCTACTTTTGCTGGTATGGATATATTACCGCCTCACGCATCAATTGCGCGACTTTGCCCCTTTTCTTCTGCCCATGGCGGCGGCACTTTTAATAGTGGGCTTAACGCTGAGCTTTACCTCCGAGCGGCATTTTCATGACGATAATCCCTGGACACTTGTGCATGTGATCAGCGTGCTGCTGGGCTTTGCCAGTTTTGCGGTCGGCTGTGTGGCCGGTGTGGTGTATTTAATATCGGAATCACAACTGCGGCAAAAAAATCGTACCCAGTGGACGTTTCCCCGCTTACCCCCGTTGGATCGGCTGGAACGCTTCACTCGCCATTGCATCGTTGTGGGCTTTCCACTGCTTACCCTCGGTGCGGTAAGCGGCATTTTCAGGGCGATGGAAGATCCGCACGCCTTGGGGCACGATTGGTGGTTTTCGCCTAAAGTGTTACTCACGGCGGTGGCGTGGCTGGTATACGCATCATTGTTGCATGTGCGACTGGCACCCGCGCTGCGCGGGTCGCGCTGCGCCTGGATGAGTATTGTCGGTTTCGTACTTTTGCTGGCGGTACTTATAGCGGCCAATTGGATGCCGCACGGATGAGATGAAATGGAATCGATGATTCCCCATTCTTATAACCTGCTGATGGTCGGTATTAATTACCGCACCGCCCCCATTGATCTGCGCGAAAAATTCGCCGCCGGTACGGAACAGACGCGGCAGATTCTTGGCCGCCTGCGGCAGGATTTTCCGCATGCGGAGTTTGTGCTGCTTTCCACCTGCAATCGGGTGGAACTTTACAGTGCATTCCCGGTGGGAAAAGACCTTTCAGAAGCCGCGTTGACTTCACAGTTGGCCGCGATCGGCGGTGTGGCCAAAGATGCCCTTTCGCCCCATGTTTATACCCGTCGCAGCGCCGAAATGGTGGAACAATTATTCCTGGTGGCCAGCTCATTGGATTCAATGGTGCTCGGCGAGACCCAGATTCTCGGGCAGGTGCGCGAGGCCTATCAAATCGCTTGCCAGATGGATGTTGTCGGAACCATGCTCCATGCCGTGTGCCAGCGCGCGCTGGCGGCTGGAAAGGATGTGCACGAAAACACCCGGCTTTCGGAAGGCAGAACATCCGTTGCCGGCGTGGCCGTTGAGTTAATCGGTGAAGTGTTTGATTCTCTTACCGATAAGACAGTACTTGTCATTGGTGCCGGCAAAATGGCTGGAATTATGCTTCGGCGTATTATGGCGCAAAAGCCCCGGCGATTGCTGGTATCCAACCGAGACCTGCAACGCGGCGCTTCGCTGGCGGAACAATTTGGTGCTGAGCGTATTGATTTTGCAAAGCTGGACGACGGTCTCGCTCAAGCCGATGTGGTGCTTACCGGCACCAGTGCGCGCGATCCGATCATAACGTCCGCCAGATTGAAAAGTCTGTCCCGCGCCCGCCAGTATCGTCCGCTGTTTATCATCGATGTAGCCGTGCCCCGTGACGTGGAAGAAGATGTCGGCAAACTGCCCAACACCTTCCTTTACAACGTGGATGATTTGAACCGTATATCCTCGCATACCCGATTGCAGCGGGGCGGCGAATTGGAAAAAAGCCATCAAATTATCAGGCGGCACATGGAGGAATTTGTTGCGTGGCTGGGCGCACGCAATTCAGGCCCGATCGTAAAGGCGTTATATCAGCAATGTCGTGAAATAAGCGACCGCGAATTGATGCTGATGTTTGCTGAGCATCCTGAATTGACCGTGCCGCAGCAGGATGCAATTAAAAAATTCGCACACCGCTTAGTTGGTAAAATCCTGCACACGCCCGTCACGCAACTTGGTAATCACACCGTGATCGACCGGCGCCTGCAACTGGCTACGGCCGTAAAGGAATTGTTCCGCCTGACGGATGAGGCGGCTAAGGCGGAGCATGCAGATGCGGCAAAGCAAGGCGAAAATCCATCTGACACTGCTAAGCATCCATAGCCATGAGGTGCTGTGCCCGGCCATCGGCCGCCGATTTGTCGATCATGCCGGCTCAATGTCCCACGGGATGGCCGCAGGCCGCCGCGCCGAGAACGTTAATCGCCGGCAGGGCATTTCCGCGGTTGCCAAAAAGTGATCGGTACGACCACGGTTTATGACGGAACTTGGGGCATGTGGGGTTGTATTCGCCGCCCCAAGCCCAGACACCGCGGCCCAGATGCGACGGAACCGACTTTACAATTTTAATGACGGTACTCATGTAGGCCGCCTGGCCGGCAGGTGAAAATGGAAACAGCATGTTGCGCCTGTGTCTGGCCCACCTGTGGTTGTATTTATTATTGATCCAGGGGTACGCGGTTTCTGCGACGATAATCGGCTTATCGATGGCACGCGCGACATCATTTAAATTGTCACGCAAGGTTTTCAGTGGTCCCCCACCGGCATAATAATCCATGCCGGCAAGATCGAAGCGTACCCCGTGCGCGATCAACTCCCGGTAAAACGTCGATGCGGATGGACTGCCGTATACCTGGATCATAATAAGGGGCCGCTGCCCACCCGCGGCGTCGTCTATTCCGGCAATAGCCGCGCGAAGTAGCGATGCCACACGATTCCACCGGGCGCGGTCGCCAACCATCAGTTTACCTGCGGGCCACAGCAGACCGTCGTTAATTTCATTGCCGACCATAACGATTTGTGGCATGGCGTGGTTGCGGCGCAAGGTGGAAATAACGCGGTAGCAATAGGCTCGCAGCCGCGCCTTGAGTTGTGATGCCGACAGATGTTGCCAAGCGGCCGGCGTATACTGATGATGCGGGCCTGCCCATGTATAAGAGAGGTGCATGTCCAATACAAAATAAAAACCGGATCTAACCACCTTTTCCGCCAGCGGCAAGGTGTAGGCCAGGTCATTAAGCGTGGGCAGCAGTCCATGTCGGGCGCGTTCAGCGGGAGTGGCGCGATGGAAAAGCCTCAATCTGAGGGTATTGCAGCCGGCCCGTTTGAAGGCCTGCAGCAGGCCAACCGGCTTATGGTCATAACGGTATACGCCGCCGTGCGCGTTGATATAACCATAATAGGAAACGTCAGAACCGGTGTAAAACGGCGTGGCCGACCGCAAGGCGCTTCTCGCTAGCGCCGGCCGGACACACACCACGAGCGCAACACAGGCCACCGCCACACAAAGTGTCAATGTTCTAACATTTGCTAAGACCATTTTGATTTTATTTCGCCCCACAGTGTTGTCAGTGCATGTAGTGTCCAACATGGTCTGATGAAATGTAGTGCAGTGTGCGCAAAAAGCGATCCATCAGCCCCATCGTCTCGTCATGGTTTGGCCAATAGTTGAAAAAGCCATGCTTTCGTCCCGCGAAAAATATCAAGTCACATCGGCCTTTCACATCAAGTATCTTGTGGCGGAACGCCTCTGCCGTCGTCATCGGGACGAGTTGGTCTTTGGTACCAAACATTACAAGCGTCGGCGGCATTCCCTTTTTTATGTTTTCCAATGGCGAAAAAGTTTTCCACCTGGCTTTGACACGTTTGTATCCATACCCATGGGGACCGTTATCTATAACGGGATTAAAGAGCACCAATGCGTCAGGGCGCGGGCTGACATTAAGATGCTTTCCGTTTTTAGTCCAGTTTGCTGTCAAAGTGGCCAGGGCTGCCGCCATCTGCCCGCCCGCTGAACCGCCGCCGGCCGCGATCTGCTTCGGATTGATACCAAGTTCCTTCGCGTGGCTGCGTATCCAACGCATGGCACTGAACCCATCCCGGACCGATTGAAATGGCGTGGTTTTGTCTCTGGCACTCACGCGATAGCCTACCGATATCGCCACCATACCCCGACGTGCGAGGTTTGCCGATTGGGCAAAAAATTGTGACGCATGCCCGCCGATCCACCCACCGCCGTGGAAGAACACCATCGCCGGCCGCGCGTTGCTCGCCCTCCAACCGGCAGGGTCAAAAATGTACAAATTAAGATTCCTTTGTGGCGTCTTTTTATACACGACCGTCCTGGTGGGAATCAATTTTGAAGGCAAGTCCCATAGCGATCGCCGTGCGGACACCAGACCGGGCATCGCACTTACCAGAAAAAAACCCGCCGTCAGTCCGGTCAATAAATACCTGCCTGTCCGCACCAGATGCACCTTTCATTTTTAAAATCCAGCGACCAATCGTCACTAAATAAGCGTTATCACTCTACGCCGCGATCAATAGAAACTACGACGGCATACCCGCTACAATGTTGCCAATTATACGCCGTGCTGCAGGTCGCACCAGCAGGCCATCTAAGGCGTGCGATTGCCACGCACCACTCCATGCAGTCGCAACGGCCCTTCGCTTGGCAGCATTTTGTGCTTCCACGCACGTTCATCGAGCTTGGCCATCGCATCGGCAAACGCCTTGCCGATGGGGGCCATGATTTTGGCCGCACCGAGATAATGGTAACCAAATGCGGAAGTGCCTTGCAGTTGCCTTAACTCTCTCGGTGTAAAATTCTCCTTCATCAGCCTTAGCTTGTTTTTCCAGGAGGTATTATGTTCAGCCGCCGCCTCGGCGTTTACCTTCCGCCAGTAACTTTGATACCGCGCCTGCAACGCCGCTAATTTGTAGTCCCAGAATGGTGCCGTCTGAACCGTCACCACGTTTCCTTTGAACTCGGGGAGCAACATCGGTGCGGCCTCTGCCTGCCGGAAATAGATGGTCGGCTTTTTAATATGCTTAACACCGCCGATACCCATCGCACCAATGACGAAAGGCAAATGCGGTGCCGCCAGATTTTTGCGCACATCGCGAATGAAATCCTCCAGCAGCTTCCCGTACATGACGTACTGGTCGGGTTGACCGTGCTTGTAATAGGTCCAGCCATCGACGGCATCGTTCCAACCTTGAAACCATACGAAACCGTCAAGTTCGTATCCCTGTTTGGGGTTGTATTGCGGATCGACCCGTTTGATGTTGGCCAGCACCTCCCGCACATGCCGGATCATCAAGCGATAATAAACACCCGTGGCTTTGATCTTCTCCGCCTTGAGTTTCTGCACGTTTCTACCTTGCCGTTTCAACATGGCGAGAACATGGCTGTTCCACACATAGGGCCCGGCGCTGGGCGGACGAAAATCCGTGTTCAGACTTTTGCCTCCCCACGATGTCTTAATAATCAGGACAGGTCCACCAAGCAATTTTTCAATATAGATACCAAAAGTAAATTCCGGGCCTATGTCGCTGCGCGAGGCACCAAAGCCGGTGGTCAATTGGCCTTTTTGTTCCCTTGTATCATTGCCATCGCACCCAATGCTCGATATCCATACATTCTGGCACACTTTGGGTTTGCCGTCGGCGTTGAGCATCTCCCGGAGGATCGGCGCTGTTTTGGGATCACGGGCCATGGATGGGAATGTGGACACGTTTACATGACCCTGCATGTTAGACTGTCCGGCCAGGATAAAAACCTTCAGCGGCTGGGCCATCGCCTTATCAACAACCGCGAACAGCAGGGCGACAACAACGGCCAGCATCATCCATTTTGCACCTTGGGGCATGGTTCTCATTGAGCGCCTCTCAATATCTGTAAAATGTGCATTACGCCAGAAGCAAGGAACTGGCCGGGGGCGAGAATCACCTCCCCTCCCGGAGGATACCGCATTTTTATTCCCGGTGGAACACCTCAGAGCCTGTTTGAAACGTCCGATGCGGGTGGATTGAGGTGGAAAATGGTTGGATGCAAGGATGCATATTCGAAGCATATTCCGTAATATGTTGAGAATCGCGGACGTCGCAGACGGCCGTTTGCCGTCCCAAGGCGCTCCCCGCTGAGCTTCCAAAACAGTCTCTGAGACTTGAAATGATTCCTATGGGTTTGCCAAGGTGACATTCGCCTCATGCAGGGGCATTGCGAGCGCATGCTGATAGGGTAATCAGTTTCATGGGATAATGGTCACAGCTTCGCCGAATCAATTCACCTTCCATTGCATGATACCACCGGAAAAGTGCGGCTTAAGCTGCACCACAAGCCGCAGGGCACCGGTGGTCACCGGGGTAAAGCGTACCACGTTGTAGGTGTTGATTGCTGTGCCATACCGGCCCCGATTATGAACCGGTACCCAGCGTCCACTGCGGCGATAATACAGCTTCCAATTCTGCGGTGTCCGGCATCCACCATGCACCGCCTTGTCATCAAACCAGTACACGCGGCATTGCGAGACGCTTTTGACCTTGGCAAATGTCAGTTGCGCCCATTCGCGGGTGCCCTCATGCGGCCACCATGTGAACCGCGGCAGGTTTTCGACGTCCGCGGCAGAGGTCGGGGTCAAACCATCAATCATTGCCGGTATCGAATCACCGGCGTTGCACCAGGCAGCCGATGCACCGGCAAAATAATAATTCAGGCGGCTTGACACGTGGCAAGTGAGATATATAATGAACAGTATGAAACCAAAAGTATTTAGCGAGAA
>JAKAYZ010000009.1 GCA_021816165.1 Planctomycetota bacterium
CGTAAAAATGCCTGCCGGGCAAGGTTGCGCCGAAAGTCATGTCCGGTCGATCCACCATGCCGGCGCAGTTCCGCAAGCAGATGGGAATATTGGTTGCAGTCTGTAATGACCACGACATCGGCATGGTTTTTGGCGGCGGAGCGGATCATAGCGGGGCCGCCGATGTCAATATTTTCAATCGCCCGTTCCACCGGGCAATCAGACTGGGAACTTACTTTTTCGAACGGATATAAATTCACAATCAGCAGGTCAATGGGCGCCATGCCATGCCGGCACATGGCCGCCTGATGCTCTGGATTTTCCCGTATGCCTAAAAGGCCTCCGTGGACCACCGGATGCAGGGTTTTCAAACGGCCGTCCATCATTTCCGGAAAACCGGTAACGTCGGCAACATCTTTAACCACCACGCCCGCCTGTTTCAGCAGGGTGGCGGTACCACCGGTGGAAATGATCTCAACGGAAAACTCATTCTGCAACGTCTTAGCCAGATCAACCATGCCGCTTTTGTCGGAAACGGAGATCAGCGCTCGGCGCACCCGTACCAGATTCATGGACAATTTCCCCAACTCGTGAAGCGCCAGTTAGTTCGAACCCCGCAAGGCCACCGAGACCAGTTGGCCATGGGTGGTTACCAGATAGACCACAGACCCGGCGGAATTGTCGGCGTAGAAAGCGGCATAGGGAATTCGGACGTGGGCCAATTCGCGCCCCGTGCTGATCCGGAGGAGGCGCAGGTTGTTGTGGTTATCCACCGCGAAGAGCCGATTTCCGGCAATGGCGGCGATCTTTTTGATGTGCGTCACCGGCCCCCACACCTTGAGTCCCGTGGCCACAGAAATACCGTAAAGGCCCGTCGTACTGCTGATGATTAAGACCAGCTTACCCACTGGCACGGCCTGGGAATTCAGCTGGCCGGGCAGGTGCAAAATCCATGGACAGCGCCCATTGGCGACGTTAAAGGCGTAAAGGTTATCGTTGTGGCAAGGTACAAACACCAGTTTGTTGTTGGTGGATAGTGGTGCGGTAACGGCGGCTCCAAGGATTCGTTTCCAGGTGCCGGTGCCGCCGGTGGCGTCTTTATTCCACACGTAGCCACGGGTGCTGGCAAAAGTTACCGAACCATTTTTGGCGAGAACGGGATCGGAAACAAACGAATCGTTTCTGGAATACTGCGCCCATCGCACGGTGTCTGGAAAGCTGGAAGAAAGGCCATAAAACCCACCGTAGGATGCACCGAGCAACAAGCGTCCATTAAACAGGATCGGCCTTGCCCCCGGAGCTTTTCGCAAAGGCATGGATTTAAGAACCCGGCCGCTGGCGACGCTGATGATCTTGGCATAGCCATTGGCCAGAATCATGATTTGCCCCTTGGCATAGAGCATTGGACGCGACATCGTCTGCGAAAGCCGGGCGGGCTTGGCATCCCAGTTGATTGTTCCCACACGGGCGTTGATGCTGATTAAAAAGCCGCGCCTCGTGGCCACATACACAGCCTTTCCTTCCGGCCAGATGGCGGCAACGGCATCGGGATGGCGGCGGGAAAATCCGAGCGGAATTTGCCAGTTTTCCTGAATGCCGGCCTGCAAACTCTGTGATTCCGATACCACGGGCGCTCCAAGCTGCCATGAGCTGACCACACCCAGCGCGGGCCGCACTCCACCCATTCCCAGCAGCGCCAGGAGAATCAACCCCGCTACCGCAACGCCCGTTGCTCGATCCTTCGTCATTCAATTCTCCTTGATTAAAATAACGCCAAGTTCTACAGTCAGCGGCAACAAGGCCGCACCGCCCAAGCGGTTTTCGTGGTCCGCCACCAGCTACTACCTTCCCATAGTTTAACCTAAATTCTAATTCCCTGTGCAATAATATCAAGATACAGGCATTTTCCCGCCATTGCCGATGCGAGCCTTCATGCCGCGATTTTACCGAGGCAATTGGGGCAGGGATAGCCGGGTTTGGGCCGCTGCGGCATCCACCGCCAGAAAAAGCTGCCGATGATGGGGTAGATCTATCCGCAAAATATGGCCGAAATGATCCAGCCAGAATGTGATCTGGGGCACATCCCAACGCAGCACGCGTACACACCAAAGGCGGCGCTTTTCGCCCGCGAAAATTACCGGCCGCCGTCCCAGGACCTCCATGACACAGCCTGGCCGGGGATGCAAATTACGGATACCGAGTTCCGGCACAGCCAGAACCAACCCTTTACGCCGGGGCATGGCCATGGCCAGTGCTGTCAAAGCCGGAGTGGGTACCACGTTAAAAAGAATGGGGATTTTTTCGACATGTTTGCCCGTATCGTGGCCTGCTGCAAGCAGCGCCGTCCCCCGGCGAATAAACCCGCGTTGCCGGTGGAAGCCTTGAAGATTCAAAGAAGTGAGTAGAAATGGGGGCGAACGTCGGTTGTCACCCACCGAAAAGACCAT
This sequence comes from Planctomycetota bacterium, assembly GCA_021816165.1. Next base: position 2,427 of record JAKAYZ010000009.1, read on the forward strand.
GCGGATCCTTTGAGTGGGTACGCCACAGCCAGCCACGGCTCGCACACTCCAAAGCAAATGACCGATAGTTCCAGCCAGAGAAATCCTCAGGTGAACCATGCCCACCGCAATATGATGATCAAAAAGTCGATACCAGAAATTTTCTGCAAAGCTCTGGTGGGTGGTATCGGGTGGAACTCGAATCCATCGCAAAGTGAACGGGGTTGGCGGCGGATTAAGTGGTGCCGGTACTCCGGCCAGCACTGCCAAGCCGTCAATGGTGAGCGCCGAGCGCGGTGCGTGTAGATGGATGACGCGTTCACCACGAGCCACCGTAACCGAAAAAAATGGCAACGGACTATGACGCAGGTGGTAGAGAACGGCCGCCAGTTGCCTCGGGGATTCAATCCGGTGGTGTTCCACCCACGTGATGATGTCGCCGGAGTGTAATCCGGCCCGGCCGGCAGCTCCCGGCAGGCGCACGGACACAATCAGCAAGCCGGTTGCGGCTGGCTGGCGCATGGCAGAAAGGACCCGCTCAGAGTTCCGATGGATTGTGGCCGAGGAGCCGGAGGCTGGCGGGGCAGCGTGTAGTATGGCACCGGAATACGCCCCAAATACCCCTACCGCCATTGCAATAAAACCTGGTACTCTGGTCCACCGCCAATTGTGGCTGGAACCGGGCAACCGTTGCCAGATTGGACCATGCCAAGTACCGGACTGGCCTTCCGGCCTGACCGTTGGGCAGAACGGCATCTGTATGTTCCGATGGCTCATAGGTCCACATTTTTCGGGATTAGCGGGCGGCTTCGGCGAGCGGCTTTTCAAATTGAATCAGCAGATCGCTGTGCATCGAATCCCAGCGCGTACCGACCATATCGTACTCCAGCGTCACCGCCAGATGAACCATGGAGCGATGTCGGTTCAGAGTTTCCAGCCGGGTATATTCGTAGCCATGAGAACCCGCCCATTCATTTTGTGATTCCATTAATTGTTGGCCGATGTTTTTGCGGCGGAAATCGGATTGTACACCAACCAACCATGTATAAAATACCTGTGGTTTGAGTTCAAATCCGATACAAAAACCGACTGGGCGGTTATCCAGTGCCGCCAGCATGACCAGCACATTGAAGCGGCCCTGAAACCGACGCCGAAAATAGGCCTCGTTTTCCGGTGGACGAAAGACCTGATTGTACAGTTCCACAATCATGGGAAGCTGCTGTTCATTGATGATGCTGATATCCGCCTGTGTCATGTTGATGGATCCAAGATGCTAGCTCTAAATCATCCGCTGCCGACGGGAAAAAATCTCCGCCGAAAAACGTATGCCAGCGATAATAACGGAAATCCTCGATGGATTAAAGCGGTGCCGTGCAGGTGTCTTGTCCCAATTGAATGTCACACCCCACTGCGCGTCAAGGCCGCTGCGCTCCGGCCCGAATTGCCGCGCCCGCCGAGACTGCTCTGCTCCGCGGCCGTGATGGAGGTGGAGACGGCCATTTAATTCAGGCGTTAACCCATGACATTTCTCTTTGGACTAGACTCCCGACCAGGGAAGGCTTAACGTTCCAGACAATTGCGTTTACACTATCAGGCCTTGGCGGGCTGCCGGTTGCTCGATGGCTTGGCCATGTGGAATAGAATTTGTCCCGGCTATAAAGGATTGCACATGCCCATTGAAATTACAATGCCCAAACTTTCCGACACCATGACCACTGGCACTTTGGTTAAATGGCTGAAAAAAGAAGGGGATGCAGTGAATGCCGGTGATATCATCGCCGAGGTGGAAACCGACAAAGCCACACAGGAATTGGAGGCGTTTGAGCCTGGAACCATCGCCAAAATTGTGGTTGGTGAAGGCAGCGCGATTCCGATCGGCGGTTTGATTGTCGTGCTTGCAAGTCCCGGCGAAAATGTTGCCGATGTCGCCAAGGCCGTTGCCAGCGCACCGAAAGCTCCAGCTGCGAGTGCCACGAAGCCGGAATCGCCCGCGCCAGTGGCTTCCACCCCTAAAACTTCCACCTCAGGTTCAATACCGGCTGTGGTGCCCGGTGCAGTTCCCGCGCCCGCCCCTGCTCCGGCGCCGGCTCCGGTGGCCGCGGCTAAAACGTCCGGCCTTACCGGCCAAGATGGCTCCGGCAAGCTGCGTGTTTCTCCTTTGGCTAGGAAAATCGCCGCCGAAAAAGGCGTGGATATCAGTTCGGTTCACGGCACCGGGCCTGGCGGACGCATCATACGCCGTGATGTGCTCGAGGCTCCTGTGGGTGGCGCGGTACCCAAACCAGCCGGGCCGGCGGCGAAGAGCAAACTTCAGGCCGGTACCCTCCAGCTATCCAATATGCGTCAGACCATCGCCCGTCGTTTGCTGGAATCCAAGCAGTCCATTCCGCATTTTTACGTTTCCATGGATGTGGTCATGGATGCTCTTTTGGATTTGCGCCGGGCCGTCAACGAACAGTTTGCTCCGACCAAGCTGAGTGTGACGGATTTTATTTGTCGGGCCACAGCCATGGCTATTGCCAACGTGCCTGCTGTGAATGCCAGTTTTTCACCGGCGGCCATTATTCGCCACGGTACTGTGCATTTGGGTGTTGCCGTTGCGGTTGAAGATGGCCTGGTGGTGCCGGTGATACGCGATGCCCAATTGCTGAGCGTGTTTGAAATTTCCAGCCGGATCCGTCAGTTGGCCGAACTGGCCCGCAGCCGTAAGCTCAAAGCCGATCAGATGACCGGCGGCACATTTACCATCAGCAATTTGGGCATGTACGGTGTACGCGAATTTCAGGCGATCATCAACCCCCCCGAGGCGGCAATTCTCGCCGTCGGCGGTACCGAGGCGCGTCCAATTGTAAAAAATGGCCAGGTGGTGCCCGGCCAGGTGATGAGCCTGTCGCTGTCGGCCGATCATCGGGTGGTGGATGGAGCAACCGCGGCCGAATTCCTTGGGGCACTCAAAACCCTTCTCGAAAATCCGCTGCGCATCGTTCTTTAACCTGTCGTCACCAGTCGGTGCAGCAATCATGAGTTGCGGCCAACCAATAGCCGGGCTGTGGGATATTTGGGGGCTGCGGAGTTTGCCAGAAGCGATGGGTTCAGAAGCCGGGCGCAGCCCACGGTGGCGGCCTCATTGTGAGCCAGTTTGGGGTTTGTCTACGGAATGGCCTTCAGGGACATAGCGCCGTTGCCCGGTGACAGGGTTGTAGTACACTTGGACAGTACAATTCTTTTCTTCATCAAAGAAACGTTCGTCGGTGGCTTGCCATTCTCCGCCAGGAGCGCGGGTTTGGCGATACTTCCAGCGCTCAATGGCAAAGCCCAAAGTCAGCAAAAGACCCAGCCCGCCCAGCCAGAGCGCCAGCGCAAATGTAACTGGAAATACCGCCAATAAAACTGCAGCCGCTACCACGCACACCCATCCGCATCCAATCAGCACGTGTTTTAACATGGCTTCAGCCTGCCGCCTGAGCGATCACCGCGGTGCCGTACGCAACTACTTCGCTCATGGTTTGGCCCATTTCAGAGGAGTCAAACCGCATCATGATCACAGCGTTGGCACCCATGACCTGAGCGTTTTTTACCATGCGATCGATGGCGTGCCGACGAGCCTCTTCAACCATCTGGGTGTATTCCTTGATCTCTCCGCCGACAATCGATCGCAGGCCGGCCATGATATTGCCCGCCGCGCCCCGGCTACGGACCACCACGCCAAAGACCTGGCCTTTGGTTTCCACGACGCGGAAACCGGCAATGTTCTCGCTGGTAGTAACAAGCATGAGAGAGACCTCCATTGAAGACTTGGTCATTGTACCCATGCCCCTGGCGATTGTCCACAGGTGCATCTATATATTTTTCATCATGGGGGAAGTTGCGGCATTGAGGGCCTTTGAATTGTTGGCCGACGGGAACCGCATGTTGACGAAGAGGGTCCATTTTTCCCGTAATTGCTGCGGTCCCACCGGAGTTTAAGAACGCCGGCACCAAGGGCGCCCATAAGCCAAAGCGTCTCTGAGCGATGGGGGATGCAGGCGGACGGGGCAATGTTTATCGGCAGGGTGAGGGTGCCGGGCGGTTGGTTTACGGCAATATTTCTACCGGCGTGCCGACGGGGCATACATTGTAAATTTCCGTTATATCCGAATTATTGACGGCCACGCAGCCGGCGGTATGGGTGCGGCCCTCGGCTTGGCCGTGAATAAAAATTTCCCCGCCCAGGGGGGTATTCCACACGCGGTCCTGAACGCTGGGGTCGTTCATATCGCCGCAGAGGATATCCGATGCCAGGGCTTCATATGTCGCGCTGTCGATAAGGCCTGTGGCCAAGCCGCGCTGGGCATCTTCCAGAGTGGGATAATTCAATCCAAGGGACAAATGAAATTTGCTCTGCGGATTTTTATAAACCACGAGAAATTTTCCCAGCGGCGTGATCCGGTCTCCCTGACGCTGTTTGTCGCCGGGGTAGGTTCCGGTGATGCAACGATACGTGCGAATGCAGGTGGCATTGTCGTATAGTCGCAATTCTCCGGCGGATTTGTGCACCACAATAAGCGGCTGATGGACATTCATCGCGATGGCTCCGGTTGGTGATAGTGTGGATCCAGCCAATATACCGGATAACCCACCAGCTCCCGCAGCAGGGCAAACAGGCTGGTTTGTCGCCAGCGGAGGGGATGGCCGGCCATAGTCCAGGCGTCAATGTGATTTTGTGCAAAGGCCAGCCGAATCCGTGGCAGGTGGTAATCGGAACTGATGCCAATCACGGTTTTCCAATGATGTGCACGCATGATTCGGCGGGCATTATAGCAACTGTACCGGGTGTTGTTGCCGTGAAAATCGAGCAGGATGGCTTTGCGCGGCACATGATGGGCTAAACAAAGCTTCAGCATGGCCAGAGGTTCATTTTTAGACGGGTTCTCCGGGCCTGTGGGAGCCGCTCCAGAGAGAATTAAATGGCGGATAACACCACTTTGATAAAGATGAATTGCTTCCAGAGTGCGGTATCGCAGCGCCCGCCCACAGATATCGCCGGGCAGGGTGTTGTTTCCGAACACCACGCCCACATCGGCGGTAACGCCCCGCGGTGGAGGATCGGCATGAAAGGCGAAGAGAAACACATACAGCATCAGAACCGTCCAGCAGACGGCAAATATGGTGCTGGCCGGGGAATCAACCGCGATGCGCCAGCGTCGCGGCGGGGTGATCGCGGGCATGCCGGATTTTCGTGGAACTAGCAAATAGCGATCAGGTCGGGCCGCCAGCCAAGGCAAGAGCACCAGCAGAACATACAAACAACATGGTATCGGATCGGAAGGGTCAAAATCAGGAAGGGTCCGCAGATGATAGAAATAGATCGTGTTCACCACCAGTACAGCCGCGATCAGCCAGGATGGCAGCAGGGCCAGCGTGGCCCATCGGCCCCGGCGGCTCAGGTCCGTGGCGGTGAGTGTGACTGCGGCATTCCCTGGCACCTGGCGGACCAGGCGCAGAATAAGCAGTGAAATGACCCAAGCCGCCGGCAGCCAGATTTGGGCGTAAAATCCGATAAAACGCAAGTCGATCCAGCGCCAACTTTGGTTGGTGAGCACACTGATGGTCGCTGCGGCCAGGATAGCGAAATCCACACATTGCATATTTAAAGCAACGCGCCGCCACGGCGAATCGGGGTGGCAACTGGTTGCACTCGGGCCGGTGTCGATCAAGGTGTCGCTCCTTACTCGGTCAGGCCGTACGGGATCGGCCGCAGTGAAGTATAAACGCAGCGACGAGCCTCCGGGAAGCAAGCTGGTAGCAAAGGTTTCTCCAAGGTGATTTGCAGGGTTGGGCACAATGGATTAAAACCGTCCGGGCACGCATCGCCGGTACGATGTGGTGATGATATTATCTTAGTACTGACGAAGAAAGGATGTATAGCATGAAAAGGTCGAAAATCAGCATTATCGGAGCGGGCAATGTGGGGGCGACGGCGGCGCATTGGGCGGCGTCGAAGGAACTCGGAGATATTGTGTTGGTGGATATTCCGCAACTTGACGGCGTGCCTCAGGGCAAGGCCCTGGATTTAGCGGAGGCCGCACCGGTGGAAGGCTATGATTCCCACATTACGGGGGCCACTACCTATGAGCCAACCACCGGCAGCGATGTGGTGATAATCACCGCAGGCCTGGCGCGCAAGCCTGGCATGAGCCGGGATGATTTGCTGCTGAAAAATACGGAAATTGTGCGGTCGGTTACCGAGCAGGTGGTGCGGGTATCGCCCAATGCGGTGCTGCTGGTGGTTTCCAATCCGCTCGATGCCATGGTATACGTCACGTACAAAGTCAGCGGTTTTCCGGCCCAGCGTGTGGTGGGTATGGCGGGCGTCCTGGATACGGCGCGATATCGCTCTTTTATTGCCGCCGAATTAAACGTGAGCGTGGAGGATATTCAGGCGCTTTTGATGGGTGGCCACGGCGACGATATGGTGCCATTGCCACGATACACCAGTGTGGGCGGAATTCCCTTGCCGGAACTGATGGCCGCTGAAAAGATTGAGGCGATTGTCAAACGGACGCGCAACGGCGGGGCGGAAATTGTCAATTTGTTGAAAACCGGTTCCGCGTATTATGCCCCGGCGGCGTCGGCCGTGCAGATGGCGGAGGCCATTATCCGCGATAAAAAGCGGGTGCTGCCGTGCGCGGCTTATTGCAATCGGGAATACGGCGTAGGCGGTTATTTTGTGGGCGTGCCGGTCAAGCTCGGTTCCGGTGGTGTGGAAGATATTCTGGAGGTGCAATTGACCGCCGAGGAGCGTAAATTATTTGATGCTTCGGTGAACCATGTGAAGGATCTGATTAAGACCATCAGGCTCTGATGGGGGCAGTCAGACGGTGCGCTTGTGGCCAAACTCTGATGGTAAGGAGCCGGGCAAAACTCCTGTGCGCTAATATACGTTTTTTCCCGGTTCGGGCGCAAGGGAATGGTGGCGGAAGGGCACCTGCGGGATGCTTATCCGAAAGCGGCTAGGACGTCGGCGAGGATGGTGTCGGAGACAATCAACGCCTGATCGGTTAGCGCCAGGTGTTGCGGGCTGACCTCCAGATAACCCAAGCCATCGTATTTTTGTAGAACGTGGGAGAGCTTCTGGCCAGCGTCGATGCCGGTGCGCTGCTGGAATTCTGCCCAGTTGATCCCGGTGCGAAGCCGCAATTGTAACACCGCCAATTCGCCGGCGCGCTGCCGGGCTGAAAGATGTTCCATTTCCACAATAGGCACCTGTGGTGGAGCGGTGAGCAAAGCAGTGGTATAGCGGTTGATGGCGGGGACATTTTTCCAGCGCCGTCCGTCGTAATGGGACCAGGCAGAGGGGCCGATCGCCAGATGATTGGAGCTTTGCCAATAATGCAGGTTATGCCGACATTCGCGGCCGGGCTGGGCATAGTTGGAAATTTCATAACGGGGCAATCCGGCGGCGGCGAGTTTTTTGTGGGTGTGCTCCGTCAGGGTAATTTCCAGAGATTCGGGGGCCGCCTGAATCTGGCCGGATTTCAAACGGGCGGTCAGGGGGGTATTCGGCTCGTACATGAGGGCGTAACAGGACAGGTGTTGCGGTTCAAGTGCCAACGCCTGATCGAGAGAATATTCCCAAGATCGCTGGGTTTGATCCGGAATGGCAAAAATTAAGTCCAGATTGATATTGTCGATACCCGCATCGCGGGCAAACTGCACGGCCTGGGCGACATTTTTGGGATTATGATCGCGTTGGAGAACCAGCAGTTCGGCGGGCACAAAGGATTGGGCTCCGAAACTGATGCGGTTGACACCGGCGGCGTGAAGTACTGTGGCGCGGTCGAGATCAAAGGTGTTGGGATTGGCTTCAATGGTGAACTCCTGCAGGGCGCTAAAGCCAATGTGTTGATGAAGTACATTCATCAAGTCCTGGAGTAGCAATGGGGACAGCAGCGTGGGCGTTCCACCGCCGATAAAGATTGTCTCGGGATTGATGGGGCCGAAATGCTGAATTTGAAGGCGTAATTCAGTTTCCAGTGCGGCCAGCAATGCAGGAGCCTCATTCAGATGACCTGCTACGGAAAAAAAATCACAGTAGTGGCACTTCACAGTACAAAATGGAATGTGAACGTATATAGCCGCTACGTCGGAACCGGGCTTTTGGCGGACCGGGTGCGGTAAAACATAAAACTCGCCAGTGCGTGGGTGCAGCGGCAATTGAAGGGTCGATGGGGTGGCAAATGGCATAGTTATTTTTCCTTCAAGTCGCGGCCGATGCGATATACGATAACAGAATATGAGTGCCGACGTGAACCGTCGTTTGGTACGCGATCGCGACTTTTCACGAAAGTGGTTGTTGTAAAGGCACCGGGCTGGTTATAATGCGGTTGCGTTTGTGGCTGTTGTGGAGTTTTTCCGCCGGTTTCCGGCATTGAGGTTCGAATGGATGTAACCCTGGTAATTTTCAAGGAAAATGGCCAACGCGTAGAATTTCCAGTCCATAAGGAAGTGGTTACCATTGGCCGGGCGCTGGACTGTGACCTGCAGATACCGTTGCCATCGGTATCGCGGCGGCATTGTGAATTACGTCTGGAAGCTGATACCGTGTTGCTCAAGGACAGCGGCAGTTCCAATGGAACCTACCATAACAGTGATCGGGTGACGGGGGAAATAGCGGTGTCAGCGGGCGATCATATTCGAGTGGGTCCGGTGACATTTACCGTGGTGATCAACGAAGAGCCTGCACATATTAAACCCGTGCGCACCATTTTAGGTGATTTGGCGGTGGAGCCGGTACGTACTATGGAAGAGGCAAAACAGGGAGATGGTACTGTGGATATCTCCGTGGCCGATGAAGGGCACGAAGAGGCGGCGGCCTCGCCGGAAAATGCGGTGATTGAACAGGATGATCCGCTTAAGGCGCTGGAAGCTCTGGCCCGGGAAAAATCCAAAAAGTAATGATGTCTCATGAACGAACAACGCCAAGTTCTCCTAGCCGCAGGTGTGGTGATGGCGCTGTTTGGAGCGCTGACTTGGTGCTGCTGCGGAGCCGCGGTGTCCTCCCGATCGACAGTCTCAAGACCTCTGGCCTCCGGGCATGAATCCTCCACTCCACCCAGGCATCAACAAATCACCTTCAGATCCGCCGTGGCGATGCTGGCCTCCGACCGGTGGTCGGTGCGTTCGCGGGCGCAGAGCTTCTTAATGCGGGAAAAGCCGTCGCGACTGCCTGCGGTGTTAATTGACTTACGGCGGACGCGCAGCGCGGAACAAGCCAATCGGCTGCTGAAAGTGGCATTACAACTATATCTGATGGCGCGAACTCCCGTTTTGGGCGGTTCGATGCCATTTCTCGGTGTGCAGTACGACATGCAGCCAGTTAGAGTGTCCTTGCATGGTCGTCACATAGGCTGCGAGGCGGCGATGGTGGTGGCGGTTTTGCCGGGTTTTCCGGCGGCGGCCGTGCTGCATACCACGGATCTGATCATCGGAATCAACGGGCGCATTTTTCCGCAATGGATGACGGCGAATGATTTTCGTCGACAAATTCACGAGCTAAAGCCCGGAGACGTGGTGCGGCTAACCGTTATTCGCGGGCCTTCGGTGGTTTCGTTGGCAGTGCCGTTGGTGGGGGTGCCGCAGGATGCCGGTCAGCTTGGCGCTATGCTGCTGAGGCGACAGGCGGCCGCTGCGGAATTTATTGTCCATTATGGGCGCTAACCTGAACGCCGCCGGAGTTGGATCAGCCAGGCAGATTTATGAAAAGTGGCTGGCTTGTGCGGCACGCCTCTTGCATAAAAATGCATATCAGCGGATGTCGTTGGGCTAGTCGTGTGGCCCAGGCTCGCGGGCAGATCGGTGTGCCGGACGCATGGCTCGACCTGTTGCCAGAATTTATTGCCGCATCAGGCTGGGGTTAGCTTGGAACAACATTATGGGCCTTGATGTGCCGGGCGTCTGATAAAATCATCAAAATTGGCAGGATGATGCAATAACGTAGGTTATATGGTATAATTTGTGGGGAATGTTGGTCAT
>JAKAYZ010000010.1 GCA_021816165.1 Planctomycetota bacterium
TAAGGTATTGGAGTTTATCCACGGGACGCGTGTCGCGCGGACGGTGGTCGCCGATGACTTGGCGATGCCGTGGCATGTCGCCGTGGATGCGATGGGCCACATTCACGTAACCGATGAGGGTGCCAGCCAGCAGGTGAAAGTGTTTGCAGCCAACGGCAAATTGATTCAGACCCTGGGGAAGCGCGGCGGTCGGCCATGGGTGGGCAAGTACGTAGCCAGTAATTATTTGTTGCCGGCGGGAATTGCCGCGGATGCCCAAGGGGGGATTATCACAGCGCAGACCGCGCTGCCGAAAGTGGTATCGCTCAACAGCGCCGCGACCGGGAAAGTGCTCCACCAATGGTTTGGCGGGCTGGGTTACAGCAGCGAGATCACACCGGGGGCGCGGCATCCACGCACGGTATACGTGCAGTATGAGCCGAGCGGGTTTTCCCGTTGTCACATCCGGGGTGGTTCCAAGCCGGGTGTGCCCACGGCCTATTGGCTATTGCCAAACGCCGGCTACCATTCTGTGGGCACGCTGGGGGACCATACGGCCCAGACCTGGGTGGTGCTGGCAAACAACGGCCAGCGATATTTCGTCTGTGATGCCAACCCGCATGGCATTGCCCTGATTCACGGCGATCAGATGCTGCCGGTGGCGCACTTTCTGGTGAAGGATGCGTATCAGCGGCATCGCGGCGCCCGGCGTAATGAATTGGAAATCTGGAGCGATGCCAATGGCGATCATCATATCCAGCCCGGTGAGGTACAGCGGGTATTTTCCATCGCCGGTAAACCGCTGCCCTCCATGGGAGAAGCCACCGGGTCGATGTATATGGCCAAAAATGGCGACATCTATCTGGTAACCAACGAAAACAGCATTATCGAGATTCCCGCAGCCGGTTTTCGGGCCAATGGCTCGATCCGGTGGGATGTCCGCAAGGCCCGGTATGCCGTGCCGGTGGTACTGCCCCGGGCTGGCCGGTACCTGGCCAATGAGCCGCGGTATGGCGTGTTGGGCATTCGCGTGGACAGCCACGGCAATATTTATACGTGTGTGAATGCTACAGTGCCCTATTATACCCAGGCTCTCACCAAGGCGATGTCCGGCGGAATCGGCCATGACAACTGCTGCAATGCTGTGAAGTTCATGAAGTTTGCCCCGGATGGCAAGCTGCTGTGGATGGCGGGCCGAAAAGCCGCGGGTGTTTACCATCCGGGCCAGTTGCATCATTTCTGGGTGATTGCCGGCCTGGTGGGAAATAAATACGTCGCCGGCACCAGCGAATGGGGCCAGTTTTATTTCTACACGCATGATGGGTTTTATGTCAGCTCGCTGATGAATCAGCCGGACCTGGCCCCACCGCCCGGACCCTATACGTTCGGCAGTGAAACATTTTCGGGCGTGGTGCGGTATTACCCCAAACTCAATCAGGTGTGGGCGTATATGGGCGGCATGGCGTATCGGGTGGGGGGCTTCAACCATGGCATTGTGCAGGGCCAAAGCCGACAGTGGGGTACGGTGCGTCTGGCCAGAATTTACCCGGCCGTGCGCGATGGCGTGACCATTCACCGGAATATGACTCCATTGGTGATGGTCCATGCTCCTGGCCTGTGGAACAACCCTCGTCTTTGGCGGGCTGTTCCCTATCGCCAGTTAAAACGCAATGGCAAGCCGCTGGCTCGCGTGCAGGTGGGTTATGACGCACGCTACGTGTATGCCCGTTTTCATGTGCTGCAGGGCGGAATTCCCACCAATGCCGCTGACACCGCCAAGTTGCTCTTTGACGGTGGTGGTTCGGTGGGGTTGGATTTGGGTCCGGCGGGCCATACCAACGCTGATCCGGTCCGTGGCGATGTGCGGATACTGGTGGCATTGGTGCACAACAAGCCGGAAATGGTCGGCTGGAAGCCGGTGAGCACCAGGTTCCACCACCCGGTCAATTATTTCACCCCGGCGGGCGGCCATGTGCACTTTGATTTTGTGGGAGTGGTGCCTGGCGGAAAGGCCCGGATTAACGCGGCACCCCGTGGGCAGCAGGGCTATGTGGCGGTACTGGCGGTGCCGCGAAGCTTTGTGAAGTTACCGCTCCAGCCAGGCGGCAAAATCGCTGCCGATGTGGAAGTCAACGGCGGCGGATACGCCAATCGGGGCCTCCAGTTGTGGTTTCGCAATTATCTTTTTTCCCCGCAAAATGGCGTAACCACCATGGTCAACGATATGCCCACCGAAGCCCGGCTGAACCCGCAGTGGTGGGGTACGGCAGTGGTGCGATAACGCCCGCTGTCGTGCCGCCGGCAATTGTTTGTTGAGACATCACACTTGGAGATTTATCACGTGCTCAAGAAAATTCGGTTTGTGTTGTGCGGTTACCAACGGTTCGCCTGCCTGGCGGCATTGGTTATGGCGGCATACCTCTCATGCCCGCAAGTTGAAGCGGCACCGTCGGTAGCCCCCTCCCATCGGCCGGGTGTAACGTTGCCGTTTCAGGTGCGGATACCCGGGCGGGGCTTTTTAAGTCTGGGTGTCTATAACAATCAGGATACACTCATTCGCTCTCTGGCGTACGCCAAACCGGTACAGGCCGGATCGCTCCGCTTAGGCTGGGATGGCACCACCGACCTGGGGGTTCCGGTAGCACCGGGGCGGTATCACGTGCGCGGGGTGTTTTTCGCCCATCCGGTGCATGTCAAATACATCATGAAGGTCGGCGAAAGCGGAAATCCGCCGTACACCCTTAGCGATGGCTTGGGCGGCTGGGGGGGCTGTCTGGGGGGGCCGGAAGCAGTGTGCAGCAACGGCCAACAGGTGGTCGGCATTTTCGGCTGCGTGGAAAATCCCCTCAACACCGGGGTGCAGCGGATGAACGCAGCCGGGAAAATTGTGGGCCGGTATTACACCTTCTTTCCGTGGGATGTGCGCCTGGCCGGGGCGCTGACGGCTCGCCATTTCTACCTGGCGGACACGTGGTTTGCCGGCAAGCGGCTGGTCATCGGCAAATACAATATAGATTCACCCCGGGGAAAAATTCTCGCCAATATCCCGGTGGGGAATCACTATTCCAAGGTCGGCTCCTGGCAAGGCACCTGGATATGCGATGTGGAGGGCCTGGCGGTAAATGCCGGCCGGATATACGTGCCGGTGCTCCTGGATAGCCGGCTGTTTGTGGTCAATGCGCACAGTGGAAAAATCCTCAATCGGGTATCCATTCCCTCGCCGCGCGGCGTGGCCGCATACCATGGGCATATCTTTTTACTTAGCGGAACCAAGCTGGTGGAGCTTGATGCGGATGGCGCGGTGATGCGCACCGTTATCGCCGCAGGCCTGGAGGATCCGGTGGGTCTGGCGATTGACGCTGCCGGCAATTTTTACATTACCGATCGCAGCCGGGCCCAGCTCCACCGTGTACTGCTCATGCAGCCGCCGGCGGATTTCAACTTGCCCAATCGCGGCGGTGCGCAGCAGGTGAAGGTCTTTTCGCCGCAGGGCCACTTGATTCGCACCATCGGCATCAAGGGCGGACGGCCCCGCAATGGTCTATATAATCCGGCGGGTCTGCTGGATCCGCGTGGTATCTGCATTGGGCCGGGCGGCAATGTCTGGGTGGCCTCACCAGCGGAAGACTACCAGCGCATCAGCGTATGGAACGGCCAAACCGGGGCGTTGGAAAAGGAATTTTTTAATACGCGCATCTCCAGCGGGCAGGGGAAATTATCGCCCAGCCGAAAATACATGATTTTTCGCCATAACGACTACGCCGATTCGCCCGGCGTTACCGGCTACAAAATCAACCTGAAAAAGGGCACCTGGTATCCGGCCTGGCACTACAGCATCGCCATTGGCCAGATGACTCAGCCCAAAGTGCTCATCGGCAACAACCACATCTTTGGCCGGCTGGTCAAGCCATATCACCATCAGGTGCCGTATTTATCCTATGCCGGCGGAATGGTTCATGCGGTAAATGGGAAGACCTATTTGTGCGGCGGCGGTTTTTCCATATGGCTCTTCAATAACCATGGCCGGTATCCGCATCTGGTTTCGCTGGTTTATATGCACCGCGTCAGCAAGCTCCCGGACGGGCGCTATAAGGCCCACTACCAGCAAGGCCCCAACGACTGGTTTACCTGGAGCGATGTGCATGATACCGGCAGGATGTCGATGGACGGTGTGCGTTACACCGTCCATGCGCCGGGGATGGCGAAGATATCGCGGCCCATGAGCTGGGAGCTTACACCGGATCTAAGCATACTCATGCTGTGCCCCGTGAATCAGGGCATGGCGCATGGGCAGTGGCGGCCTTTCAAATGGGTTATTAAAGAGCTTGCACCGCGCAAAATTCTGCCGGATGGCGTACCCATTTATGACTGGGCCGATGTTAAAACCATCGCTCGGTTGAAGGTGCCAAGTTACGTCAGCGGCAGGGGTGCCTGGAAAGGCGGGGCCTCCACAACGCTGTTAGAGTTGAACACGCGCGGCGGTGGCTATAACGTCTGGAGTCAGCCGCGGATGGCACCGGGCGTTAACTTAATGCTGCCCGGCATCGACGGCGATGGCTGGTGGGCCAGCCGCAACTGGCGCAATTCCCCCATGCGCTTCAATGACGCGGGGATACCGGCCTGGCTCAAGCTGGGCCGCCGCGCTTCCGGCATGGCTAAACCGGGTGAAATGTATTATCCGTGGACCGTGGAAACGGACATCAACGGATTTTGCTTCGTCAATGACTGCATTTCTCAAACCTGGGTCTGGACGGACCATGGCCTGTACATCGGCCATTTGTACCATGATCCACGCAAGCAGATTCGCGATGGCAACAGCATATTTGTGGAATCCATCGGCGGATATACGTATAAAATTCACGGCAAAGTATACAATTTCATGGGCGATCATGGGGTCTTTGTACACCAGGTGCTGCTGCCTCAGTTAACGCCCATCGATGGTGGCACCATCGTGATTACCCCGGCCATGGCAGCCGCAGCCAGGCCGTGGGACCCGGACGGGCCGCCGCCCGGCAAGCGGCCGGTATACGTGGCGCGGTCGATCTGGAACTTTGTCGCGCAGCGGCACCCGGCCCTGCACGGTCGTCGGCAGGGTGATCTTCACACCCGCCACATCACCATTGACGGCAAACTGACCCGCGCTGAGTGGGGCGGTGTCCAGCCGATGATACTCACACTTCACGGCAAGGTGGTGGCGACGGTAAAAGCCCTCTTCGGGGCGGAGAATCTATATCTGGCTTATCAGGTGAACGATCCTTACGGATTCAAAAACGCCGGTACGGAACTGCCGGACTGTCCTTTTACCAGCGGTAGTTACGTATCATTTGCCATCGGGCGCAATTGGAATCATCCCGATCGCCGGCACAATGACGCCGGTGATGTGCGGGTGATCATGGCGCGGATCACCGGTGGCCAGAGGCCACGGAAGTATCAGATGGCTTTTTGGCCGATCTACAAACGCAAGCCCGCACATCCGCAGACGATCACCTCGCCGGCGGCCAGCCGGCATTTTGACAACATCGCCCCATATCCCGGCCTGCAGTGGGCCTACCGGTTGATTCCCGGGGGATATACGGTGGAGGTCAGGGTTCCGCTGAGGCCGCTGCGGATATACCATCCCGCCCAGCCCGTCGGTTTTGATGTGGCGGTGGGCTTGGCCAACCGGGCCGGAACCGTTCGGCAGGCCGCAGTATGCTGGGATGGCCAAAAGGAGTCGATGGTGGTGGATCGTCCAAGTTCCGCGGCCCTGTTACCCCAGACTTGGGGCACCTTGGTATTTGAGCGCAGTCCGGTGCTGGGGGCGGCTTCCGCGCCCCGATGAGCAATCCCGACGGGCCGGCACTGGCAAAATACAGGATGAAATGGCTTTGTCCCGGGTGCGAGCTGTGCGGTGCCCGGTTCTTTTGGCCACACTGTGTACGGATGTTCAAAAAAAGGATAACTGTGTAATGAGTGTTGTCATGATGATTCATTCGATTCGCCGAAGGTTCGGTTGGGCCGCGACGGGGTTTCTGCTGGCGGCGTTGGTTATGGTGTTGGCAACCATTGTGTCGGGCGGTCGTGTGGCCCGGGCTGACTGGAGCTTGGTGAATACCAGTACTGCAGCACCCGGGTTTGGGCCACAGGCCATGTTTTTTACCAGCGCCAACCACGGCGTGATGGTGGGGGCAATTCGCGCCTTGCGATCCGCACCCGCCCACGCGGCCATTCTCTGGACAGGCGATGGCGGACGCACGTGGCACCAGGCTGCAATAGCGGCAAATCCTGCGGATATCCATGCTATTGACTTGTCCGGCGTGTGGTTTTCCAACGCCCGGCTTGGCTGGGCCACCGGGGCTGCCAACCGGCGCGGGGTGCGTCGTAGCCTGCTTCTGAAAACGACTGACGGCGGGCGTCAGTGGCGGACCATGCCGCTGCCCGCGTCTATTGTTCATGCGGGGTTTGGTGTCAACACCGGCAGTGTCTGGTTTGGGCCGGCGGGTAAAAAGGGGCGGCTTTTACCATTGTCAGGCAATGCCTTCTGGCAAACCCGTAACGCCGGGAAGACTTGGCGGATGGTTCCTGTCAGCCAGCCGTTCAGTGGACCACGTTGGCTGGGTTCTTGGAACGATGTGGCCTTGGTGGGCAACAACGGTCTTGTGCTGCTGACCCATAATGCAGGTCGGACCTGGAAAGCGGTCCAAAGCGGCCTGAAAACGGGAATACACTCCATCAGCTTTGCCAGGGGCGGACAGGTGGGTTGGGCAATCGGTGGTGACGGCAGGTTCTTGCGCAACGGCAATTGGGGCATGTATGCCGATCCGGTCATCTTGCATACGACCGATGGGGGCCAAACATGGATCCGCCAGAAGGCACCCCCGGGGCGAACCGGAGCACTGACCGCGGTGTGGGCGGTCTCGCCGACAGAGGCGTGGATCAGTTCAATGGTGGGCTATGCATGGACCAATCCATCAACGGCTTTGCCTTGGCTGTTGCACACCACCGATGGCGGCAAGACTTGGCGCAACCAGCAGCGGCATATTTTAAGTGTCCGCCAACTCTTTTTTCTCAATTCCGGATGCGGCTGGGCGTTTGGTGGCCAGGGCGGCAGTCCCCAGGAGCCGTACGCGGCGGCGCTGCTGCGATACGTGTCTGGTCCGCGGGCGGAAAACACCCGGAAGTCCAGAGGCGTGCCCATTACGGTACAGGTACCGCATCGAGAGCACGTGTCGATCAATATCTTCGGTGCCCACGGCCAGGTGATCCGGGAAATCATGACCGGAGCGGTAGAAAAGAAAGGGCCGCTAACCGTCTATTGGAACGGCCGGAATCAGTGGGGCGCGCCTGTGCCGCTGGGCACCTATAAATGGGGCGCATATTTGTCGCCCGGAATCCGGCCCAAATACATGGGCGAAGTGGGAAGTTCCGGCCAGCCGCCGTATCCAACAGTTAATGGTTTGGGCGGCTGGGGTGGAGATCATGGTCCACCGATTGGTGCGGCGGCCGACCGTAAAGGCTTGTATTTTCTCTGGACCATCAGCGAAGCTTTGTGCAACGTTATCAAGCTGAACTACCACTACCAAACCGTTTGGCGGGTGCGGGTGTCGGTGGATGGAGCCTTTACGCCAGGTTATGCCATAGCCGCCAACGGAAAATATGTCTTCGTGGCTTACCGAGGTTCACGTCCGGTGTTGGCTCGCTTGGACGCCCGCAATGGTCAGTTGCTGCCGTGGCCAGACCGGTCCGTCGCGGTCCCAATCAGCAATAGCACCATGATTGCCGTACCCGCAGGGGCTTCGCCGTTGGCCATTCAGCCGGAGTGCAGTGGTTTGGCTGCCAATGCCACGGAAGTTTTTGCCTCAGTCTACTCCAGGAACCAGATCCGGGTATTCAGTGCGCGCTCCGGACGATTGCTGCGCACGCTCGCGTGTTCTGGACCTCGCGGTTTGTGCCTCGACGCGGCGGGCAACCTCTGGGCGGCTTCTTACGTGCCCGGACGTCCCGGCAGAATCATGGAGTTTGCTCATGCCGCCGGTACGGCGCGCCGCGTGGTTACCACCGGTCTGGCCGCCCCGTGGGGTGTCGCGGTGGATGCCGCCGGCCGCATTCATGTAACTGATGACGGCTCGAGTCAGCAGGTCAAAGTTTTCGCCCCAAATGGTCAATGGGTCCAAACGCTCGGCGCGCCCGGCGGCCGGCCTTGGTCGGGAAAATACCAGGCGACCAACTACCTGGAGCCGGCGGGTATCGCTGCGGATGACCGCGGCCAAATCCTCACCGCCCAGGCCTCGCTGCCGAAGGTATTTTCCCTCAACGACGCCGCTACGGGCAAAGTGATCAGGCAGTGGTTTGGCGGCATCGGTTACTGGGGCGCACTGACCGCTGATCCAGTTCACCCGCGGACCACGTATTACGAATTGGAATCTCCTGGCGCCAATTACGATGGCCTGGCATTTGCGCGGGCCAGAGTGATTGGTCCGGATAGAGTCGCCGCACCACAGGCTTACTGGCTGGGTGCAGCCTATCCGGGACTTCACCCCGTTGGTCCTGGCGGCTGGCTGCCCCAGACCGATGTTGTGTTGGGAACCAATCACCGCAAGTATTTTGTCTGCGATACCAATCCACACGGGATCGCGCTGATACAGGGCAACAAGTTGCTGCCGGTGGCCTACTTCCGTGCCTGGGCCGGCTGGCAAAAAGGTAATCCTTTTCACGCCAACGCCCTGCAGATATGGTCTGATGCCAATGGCGATCATCGCGTTGAGCCGGGTGAGGTTCACGTGCTTCTGAATCTGGCTGGTCACCCCTTGCCGGAGTTTGCCAGCAGTCCAGGTTCCATGTGGATGTCCAGGCAGGGCAATATATATCTGGCCACTGAGGCCAACAGTATTATCGAAATTCCAGCCCGGGGATTTCGGCCCAATGGCGATATTCAATGGGATCTGGCCAAGGCTCATGACGCCGTTCCAGTGGTGCTGGGCCGGGCCGGCCCGCGGCTTTTCACCGGCTACCGCGATGGAATTCTGGGCATGCGAGTGGATGATAAGGGTGATTTATATACCTGCGTGAATGCCACGGTACCTTATTATACGCAGCGCCAGACGCAGGCCATGAACCATGGCATTGGCCACGATGACTGCTGCAATGCTGTAAAATTCATGAAGTTTGCCCCCAGCGGCAAGTTGCTCTGGATGGCGGGCCGGAAAGCCGCGAATCAGGCCGGTCGGGGGCTGCTGCATCACTTCTGGGTGATTGCGGGCATGGTTGGCAACCGTTACGTGGCCGGGGGCAGCGAATGGGGCCAGATTTATTTCTATACCCACGATGGTTTTTATGTTGGGTCATTGTTCAACAATCCCACCCAGGCGCCGTTGCCAGGCCCCTATACCGGCGGCGGTGAAGATGCCTGTGGCGTGGTGAAGTACTATCCAAAACTCAATCAGGTGTGGGCTTATAACGAGGGCATGGCCTACCGTGTATTGGGCTTTAACCATGGTCGCGTCCAGGGCCAGAGTCGCCAGTGGGGCCACGTCGTGCTTCGCAGCGTGCTTCCGTCACAATGGGGACGCAGCGACAGGGCAGCCGGCAATCTGGTGATTGCACCGCTTCACGGCCGTTGGCAAAGCGCGGCGGTGTGGAAGTCGGTGCCCGCACGCAGCATCAGACGTGGCGGCAGGGTACTAACACGCGTGCAACTCGGGCTGGGCCGCCATAATCTCTACGCCAGATTCAAAGTAACCGACGCCCGGCCGCCGCTCAATGGTGCTCACTCTCCACGGACCGCCTTTAATGACGGAGATACGGTGGGCCTGGATCTGGGGCCGTGGCTTAAGCGCCCGCACGGACCGGTACTCGGGGATGTGCGCATTCTCGCGGCGATGATTGGCGGCAAGCCGCGGCTTATCGGTATGGCACCACTGACCCGCAGTCTGCATGCTCCGGCGAGCTATTTCACCGCGGCGGGAGGGCACGTGCATTTTGCCTTTGTTGGCTATGTTCCCGGTGGACAGGTCTACAAACAGGCCTGGGTGCACGGCTATATGATGACTCTGGCTGTGCCACGGCGCTTTCTGGACGTTCCTCTGAGTGCCGGGCACAAAGTGGCTTTGGATGCAGAGGTGAATTTCTCCGGCTATACCAACGAAGGCCTGCAGGTGGTGTCGCGCAATTATCTGTTTTCTCCGCAGAATGATGCCGACAACACCGTGAGCGACCTGCCTACCGAAGCGAAGCTGCACCCGCAATGGTGGGGTGCAGCTGATATAAAATAGCGCTTTGGTACATGGCTGACATACCACCAGGTGTGTGGCAGCAGATGGATAGCGTACTGGAGCAACAGACCGGCGTTGACGCTCGGTGGCCGTTGAGAAATAAATTGTGGCTGTGGCGCCTTGCGACGTATGCTCGGTACAACCTTTTTCTGCTGGCGGATGGCCGAATCGTCCCCGTCCCGATGGTACGGGGCTGGGGGATCGTCAACCGAGCTGGAAATGATCCGGGGTAACCGGCGGCGTCGAGCCGCGATGGCGCCCGCCAATGCTGTGGAATGTTTTGTTTGTCCTCCCAACATCGGCCCAGGCGTAGCCTGTTTTGAAAGGAAAAAATCATGAGTTGGTGCAATAACTACCGGCGCTTGGTGGCTTGTAGCTGCGTGCTTGCAATATTTGTAATTCCGGCTTTCGCCCACGGGGCAGTGGCATCGTTTGCTGCATTCAATCGGCAGGCCCGTGCGGGTGGGCGGCCCATGTCGGTGGTATTTTTCGGCGGTTCTCTGACTTGGGGTGCCAACGCCCGCAATCCGCAGCGCAACAGTTATCGTGCCTTGATGGAGCGTTATCTGGAACACAAGTACCCACGAACACAATTTCGTTTCCATGACGCGGCGATCGGAGGAACCGGTTCCAGGCTGGGATTGTTCCGGTTGCAGCGCGACGTGCTGGCCTATAAGCCCAGTCTGGTATTTTTGGAATTTACCGCCAACGATAATCTTTATGGAACAGACCCCCAGACCTTGGCCTGTTATGAACATATTTTGCGCACGATGATCCGCAAGGGCATACCGGTGGAACAGGTGTTTTTGGGATTTAAATCCAACTATGGGCCGCGGGCCAATCCCCGCCAATGGCCGCGATTGGTGGCCCACCAGCGACTCGCAGCGGCGTACCACACGGCCGTGGGCAACAGCTTTGCGTTGGTGGATCGGCGGCTGGCCGGTGGAGCGATCAGCCCAAGTCGCATGTACCCGTTTGATGGCGTGCATCCCGGTGACGCGGGATATCGGCTGTTTTTTCAGGCGGTACGTAATGGCTTTTTGCGGGCCGTCAAGGATCAACGCGTGTGTGTGGTACCGCCGCACACCGTCTTTCCGGATCTTTACCGCCATTGCCAGCGGATTCGTTTGGTTCAGTTGCATTTGCCCGCCGGCTGGCGGATGGCACGCACCTATCGAACCTCCATGTGGTTTGACGGACTTTCCAGCCGGTGGATGGGCGATGTGGCCATGTGCGCCATGCCAAGCCGCAAGGTTATTAAGCCGCTGCGGGTGGCGTTTAAGGGAACGCTTGTGGGCTTGTTCGGCGAAGCGGATGGCAAGAGCTTGTCATTCAAGGTGTGGGTGGATGGCAAACCCCTTCTACGGCCCGGCCGCCATCCAGGCCACGCTGCGGCCGTCTGGCCTTGGAATACCGCCAGATTCGGTGGCGGACGCCTGTTCAGGTGGAGACTATTATCCGACAACCTCCCACCTGGTCGGCACATCCTCAAACTTATGCCGGTTGGGCCGAAGGGCCGTCACACCGGGCAATTGCGAATTGAAAGCGTATGTGCGGCGGGCCAGTGAGGCCGCCAATCGCACGTGCGCACCACAGAATCAAAGAGCTTGCGGAGCCTACCGGGTTCGCCAGGGACTAAACGACACGAAGCAAGAGCGTCGTAGTCAAACCCATCCCTCCAGCCGCGGTGAATACGGGCCTGCGGTAGCCAACACCCGGGAACTTCCACCGGCCGAAAAATCCTTGGCATGCACATCAATATAGATGCGCAAAGAAATATGTATGAACTAAAACTGCGCCCGGCAGGACTCGAACTATCAACTAAAAAGCCAATAAACTCGCATATTTCAAAACAAGGTGGCACAGAATCCGGCACACTTAAGGGCGATTCTGCCGAGCAATTCA
>JAKAYZ010000011.1 GCA_021816165.1 Planctomycetota bacterium
GATCTGGCTATAGTAACGCGTCTGGGCATTTAGGGAATGCCCCGATAAACCTCGCCAATCGTTAGTTTTGCGGCAACTTCGCCTCCCAAGGAAAATTGGCCACGCCCTGCGGTACGCCTATCGCATCCGCCGGTCAATTCCCGGATGCCTCACCGCTGCCGCAACAGTGTTTAAACTTTTTGCCCGATCCACATCGGCAGGGACGATTTCGTGCTGGCGTAATGTCCTGCGGTGCCAACGTTTTGCCCGCCTTGCAAATCTGCATCACCTCGGCAGCGCTGCGACCATTTTTTATCAGGGCTGCCATGATTTCCATTTCGGGGCGGATGTGATTAAGAAAGTGCTTGTAGCCTGCGCAAAGGTAATTAAGCCCCGGCTCACCGTCCGGCGTGGAAATAAACCGGTTCTTCGGGCATTCCCCATTGCACGCAAATCGGACCTCGCACGAGCGGCAATATTGCGGTAGCGTATCCCGCTTGTCATTGCCAAATTTCTGCTGCTGTGCTCCATCTACCATCTTACCCATCGGCTCATCGAGAATATTGCCCAGTCGGTAGGGTGGACTCACAAAATGATCGCAAGAATATAAATCGCCCGTGTGTTCAATGGCCAACGCCCGGCCGCACGTGTCGCCAAATAGACACAGCATGGACGGATATCCCGCCCAGATACCCACCTGCACATCAAACGTCTGGACAAAAACCCGGCCGACATCCCGCGACACCCAACGGTCAAAAATATCCGACAAAAAAATGCCGAATGACAGCGGCTCCACCGACCATGGTGCCACCCCGGCATCCTGCCCCAGAATAGGTATGGCGGTCGGTGATTGTGTCTGTTCCAGCCTCTCCACCAGCGGGATGAACTGCAGGTAGCGGCTGCCAATCTCCAATAAAAAGTCATAGACTTCCAGAGGATGGTGCGCCAGCTCCCGATGCACCACGGTCAGGGTGTTAAATTCTGCGCCATGCTTTTTAAGCACGGCCAGCCCCTGCATCACCCGGTCAAACGTGGGACGACCTCCTCGATCCACCCGGTAGCGGTCATGAAGTTCACGCGGCCCATCAATCGATATCCCCACCAGAAACTTATGCTTGGCTAAAAATTCGCCCCATTCGTCATTCAACAGCGTGCCGTTGGTCTGAATGGCATTGGTAATCGTTTTTCCCTCCGGACAGTAGCGCTTCTGCAATTCCACTGCCCGACGAAAAAAATCCAGCCCCATCAACGTCGGCTCGCCACCTTGCCAGGCGAAATCAATCTGCGATCGGGGGCTGGATTCAATATTCTGCTGAACAAATGCCTCCAATGTCCGATCATTCATGCGAAAATCGCTGGCGGCATGATGATCGGGAAACATCGCCTCCTTGCGGAGGTAAAAGCAATATTGGCAGTCCAAATTGCAGATTGGCCCGATCGGCTTGGCCAGAATGTGGAATGGCAACTTGGTTTTCACGCTATCCATCTGTCAACTTCTCCGGCGGTGCATTTGGCCCCTGTCCGCAGGCTTGGTCAAAAATTACACCCTGACGAAGTTAGACAATCGCCATTCAAATAGCAAGCGCCTCCGACGAAAAACCGCCCGCTAAAGATAAAATGCACCGCACACGTTTCCGCCCCCAAACCATTTTTTGGTGCTTTTCCCCCCGGGCGATATACTCTCGCCCATGCCTGAAGTCTCGCCGGAAAATGTTACCCCCATTGCCTCGATCAGCGCCGCTGATTTAACCCCGGCCATGCGGCAATATCAGATGTACAAAGCCCAATATCCCGAAGCGATTCTCTTTTTCCGTATGGGAGATTTTTACGAAACCTTCTACGAAGATGCCCGCACCGTGGCACGCGTACTTGGCATCGCCCTGACAAGCCGCAGCAAGGGCGAAAATCCCATTCCCATGGCGGGTGTGCCCCACCATGCTGTCGATGGGTATTTGCAGCGTATGATCACCGCCGGCTATCGGGTGGCCATGTGCGAGCAGGTGCAGGACCCCAAAGACGCCAAAGGCGTTATTGACCGCCGCGTGACGCGATTAATAACCCCCGGCACCCTTACGGAAGATAACCTGCTGCCGGCGGGAGAGGAAAATTTTCTCGCCGCCATCATCCTGCCGGAAAAAAGCGGGGTGCATGGTGAGGCGGATCTCCATGCAGATACCGGCCTGCTTGACGTGGATGAACCAACCGCCGCGCTGGCGTGGTGCGATTTATCCACCGGTAAATTTTTAACCCTGGTTGACACCGTCACGGTCTGCCTCGGCGAACTGGCCCGGATCAATCCGCGTGAATTGCTCACCGCCGAGGGGCCGGACCATCGGCCCGCCAGCACGGTTGCCCAACTCGCCGACGCCCGCCGCATGACACTCACTGTGCGTCCGGCGTGGCAGGCTCAGTCGCACCGGGCCGCAGAAACATTACGTAATCATTACGGCGTGGCCAAACTCACCGCCTTTGGATATGACAACCCCGCCGATCCGGCTCTGTGTGCCGCCGGCCTGATTATCAGCTACCTCGCCGAAACTCAGTTGGCCGCCATCGGCCATCTGCCTCCGCCCCAACCCTTTGACCGCCGGCGGCATCTGATTATCGACGGCGCATCGATTAAATCGCTTGAACTCGTGCGATCCTATCGGCTTAACAGCACCGAAGGCTCGCTGGTCGGTGCCTTGGATGAAACCCGCACACCCATGGGTGCCCGGCTGCTGAAAAATTGGGTGCTCTTTCCCCTGCGCGATCCGGCCATCATCAACCAGCGCCTCGACCGCACGGCAGAATTTATTGATGCCCCCAAATTATTGGAACAATGTCGGCTTCTCATCACCGATGTGGGCGATATCGAACGATCCTGTGCCCGAATTGCCCTCGGACGTGTCGGCCCGCGCGAACTTAACGCCCTGGCCCGCTCCATTGAGGCCGTTGGTGGTATCGCCGGTGTACTGGCTCAGCAATCACCCCACCCATCCTGTCTCGCATCGCTGCGCTCCGGTCTGGATGCCGTCATGCCGGTCGCTGAAAAAATCCGCAGTCATATCGTGGATGACCCGCCCGCCCACACCCGGGAAGGGGGATACATCAAAGCGGGCGTGCACACGGAATTGGATAACCTTCGAGCCTTTGCCGGCGACTCCCGTCAGTGGCTGACGGATTATCAGAATAATCTCATCAAGACTACCGGCATCGCCAATCTGAAGGTTGGATTTAATAAAGTTTTCGGATTTTACATCGAGGTATCCCACGCCAGTGCCGGCCGCATGCCCGCGGAATTTATCCGCCGCCAGACCGTTAAAAATGCCGAGCGATACATCACTCCCGAACTCAAGGATTATGAATCCAAAGCGCTCACATCGCGCGACCGATCCATCGCGCTCGAGGCCGATGTGTATCAGGCCCTGCTGCGGGCGCTGGCGGAATATGTGCCAGCCCTTCAAAGCCTCGCACGGCAGGTGGCAGAGATTGATGTGCTTTTGTGCAGTGCTCACGTGGCACGCCTGCGCGGGTACTGCCGCCCGGTTGTCACCACGCAGCGGGAGATGCGCATCATTGATGGCCGCCATCCCGTGCTGGAAAAACTTCTGCGGGAAAAATTTGTCGCCAATGATCTGCTCTTCGAACCCGGTGGTGCCGTGCTGCACCTGATCACCGGCCCCAATATGGCCGGTAAATCAACCTACATCCGTCAGGCCGCCCTTATTACTCTCATGGCCCAGGCGGGCCTCTACGTCCCGGCCAAGGAGGCCACCGTCGGCCTGGTGGACCGCATCTTCACACGCATTGGGGCATCGGACGATCTGGCCGCCGGCCAGTCCACCTTCATGGTGGAAATGGTGGAGACGGCGGACATCCTGCTGCACGCCTCGCCCGATGCGCTGGTAATTTTGGACGAAGTGGGGCGGGGAACCAGCACCCTCGACGGCTTAGCCTTGGCGTGGGCCATTGCCGAGCATCTGTCGGATCACGTGGGTTGCCGCACCCTTTTCGCCACCCACTATCACGAATTGACCGAACTTGCCGACACATCGGAAAAAATACGCAATGCGAGCGTGCTGGTGCGAGAATGGCAGGATCAGATACTCTTCATGCATCGCATTGTGCCCGGCCGGGCGGATAAATCGTATGGCGTGCACGTAGCCCGTCTGGCGGGTGTGCCACGCAACGTGGTGGAGCGCGCTCGCCGCCTGATGGATCAATTGACGGTTCAGGTGGGGCGGCCGCGTCCCAGGGCGGCGGCCACGCGCGCCAGCGGGCAGGTCAATATGTTCGACCCGCTGGGCACGCAGATCGTTTCGCAGATTCAGTCGCTCGATCTGGAACGCATGTCTCCCATGCAGGCCTGGGAAGCACTTAAAGCTTTTCGTGAATTATGCAGCAAGCTTCCCACCTCTCATCAGGCGTAGATAACCAGTGTAAAACCGCCGGGTCGGTGTGAAGATCCCCAAGCCCATCCGACACCATTTCCACATGCCTTTCGAAGATTGGAAATGCCCGTGCAGCATTTGCACTCTGCCACGCAATCTGAAATAATCTTCTTTCGTGGCAGGAGATACTAATGCATAATTCACTCAACATGGCGCGGCGTGTGGTGCTGCTGAGCTTCCTCCTTTTTGGTTGCGTGGGCGGCGTTGCGCAGGGTGCCGGTACCATTTTTCCAACCACCAAGGGGTCGTCCTGGAGTTACCAATATTCCCATGGCGGGCCGGCATTTACGCAAACCATCACAGCCTCAACTCCCACACACTTCACCGAAAAACAGACCGGCAGCGTCGCCGCGGTGATGCACTTCAAACGCTCGCCGCAGGGTTGGGTATCGGCAGACCTCGGCAACGTGCAGATTCGCAAAATGCAGGGCCGAAAAATTAAAATCAAAATCGTCCGTACATCCGGGGTGGTAATCCCCAAAACATCCCTCTGGAAGCCTGGCTACCAGTGGAAATATGCCATGACCGACAAATCCACAGCCTCAAGCGGGCCGTTTGTTGTACTGGTTCACACTACAGTCGCATCCCACCTGACAATTACCGGATTCAGGCACGTCACCGTGCCCGCAGGAAAATTTAAGTGCTGCCGGGTAAAGGTGACCGAGGATATCACCAGCGTGGTTGCCGTCGCGGGGCAGGTGCAGACGCGGCACATGCGTATTAAAATGACGGAATATTATGCCAGAGGAGTCGGGCTCGTTGAACGCAGCAGCAATCACATGGTGGCACAGCTTACGCATTACAAGATAGCGCGGTAATCGCGAGATTTCTGCCCTGTTTGCACCGGCGCAGGCTTGCCCGGTGTATCCCAACGGCCGAACAGCGCGAAAATAATCCGATGACATAACCAGCGAGCCGCCGGGCTTGCCCGGTGATCGTGCCCGCAAAACCCATCACCGTCTATCGTGGCCCATTAGGCATTCACCAAAGAGTCAACTACCAGCAAGCCGACCGCGAAAACCCTCCCCAAGGCGTGCGGTCGGAGAGTTGATCAGCGGATGGCCCATCGACCTGTCTCACGGTCATATGCCAGCAGAAGCTTGCGGTGCAGTCCATCGTAGCGGCCGTGAATTTGATAGGCCACCACCCCCGGCCCGGTCGCTTCAATCCTTATGGTCAACCGCCCCCGCTGGCGAACCAGGGCCAATGGTAAAGCGATAAGCTGCAACTTGCGCGGAGGGGCGTTCCGCATGACTTCGCCTTTGACAATCTGCACCGCGCCATCAATAAGAAGCGACAATTGACGGCGCGCGACGGTGCGGGCCGTCAATTCTGCCTGCCCCATGAATGCCCGGGCCATAACCGCCAGGCTCAGGCCGACAATAGCCAGCATAAATATCACCGTGATGATCGCCACCCCCGGTTTCCACCCTGTTGATGGTTGGGTCCGCAAGCGATTGTGGACATTTTGATTCATCGGTGACCCCTCGGCAGGAGAAAGGCGATTGGCATGGTCGTGAAAACTCTTCGATAGCCGTGGACAAAATACACCAAATGCAAGACATGCCCGGTTGATAAACTGAAATGTGCCGACGGCATAACCGCATCGGACCGCCATGCGGCCCTGGGCCCCCGGCCGCGTCGTGCCCTCTGCCATTTCCGCTTCACCACTCCACGCGGGGTGAGTTGCCAATCAATAATGCCCGTCGGCGTGTGACAGGCCAACAACCCACGGTTGACAAGCCGAATGTTGTCACTGCTGTGCACGTCGGCTCGCAGGCGCCGGATAATCATCTGCCGCTGCGCCACCTGCGTACTTTGGTCATCGCTGTAACGCACCATCACCCAGCACCCGTGAAAGAGCTGCGCGGCCATGAAAAGGAATATCGCCATGATGGGCAATGCGATCACACACTCAACAATGGAAAAGCCCCGGCGGCTGATTCGCATTTGCATTTGAATATGTCGGCCTGCGGTATTCATTGTTCAGGCTCCGCGCTGGTCGCATGTTTTTCTTCTCGCAGGAAATAAAGCATCGGCAACTTGCCGTCATGCGCTGGACGAACGGCCATCCAGTGGAAGCCAGCGGGAAGCGCCGCCTGCTTTGCTGGACTGGTCGGCACGGCCGCAAGTCGCCAGCCCGAAGGCATCGCCGCGGCATGTGGATGCTGGCGCATCAGTGTGTACGCCATGTATGCCTCCATTCGCGCGTGCCGGCGAATGGCGGCAAGTTGCCTGCAACGCTGCCGATACATGATTGAAATGCGGGTAAAGCTGCCGGCGATGATCAGCAGCAGGGCTATGCCGAGTAATAAATCCATGAGGATAAAAGCCTTGTAATGCTTCATTGTGCGCTCCTGGCAAGGGCCCCCAGCAATTCCGCATATGGCCAGTAAACCATTAAGATCACGCCAAGAATGGCGGCACCAAAAAACAAAACGGTCACCGGAATTCCGGCGGCCCGCACCCAGTTCATCGTCCGCTGGTAATCGCGCCGATACGCCTCGGTGAGAGTGTTCAATCCTGCACCAAGCATGTCCCCCGGCATTGTCATGACGGTGCGGATACGCCTGGGAAGATGGGCTTGCCGGGCCGCCGCGGCCGCCTCACCTCCACCCTCAGCAAGTTGCCCCCAAAACCGCAATCGGCGACGGGCCACGCGGTTGCGTGCCGCTTCGGCGGCCAATCGGCAATTCTGCGGCAGTGGAACACCGCGCTCTATGCCGGCGGCCAGAACGCTGGTGGCCGCCGCCCATGACCGGGCCTGCACCAGTCGACCCCAAACTGGCAGCCGCCACGTCAGGGCATCGCCGCAGAATAAAAACCATTCCGCCCGCCGGAAGAACGGCACCACCAACCGCCGCAGTAATGCCCCACCAATCATGACGGGGATAAAAATCACGGTAATGAAAAGTGTCGTCGCCACGAGGCCATTAGTCCGAATTGAATGCGGGTAGAACGCTGCTACGATATGCCATCTCATAAAACGCGGCAGGACGAATCTTGAGATCAGGTACGCGGTCATAGGCACAGCCAACGCCAGCAGAGCAAAATAAACCAGTTGCGCGGTATCCAACTCCGTAAAAATATCCCACGTTTGGCGCCACGATTCGTGATGGCTGAATTCCTCAATCAGCATGTCCTGGCTTTCGGCTGTTGCGATGGTACCTAAGCGGCCAGCGTCAATCTCAGGCAGGGCCAGACGGAGAGATTCCGCGACCGGCATGCCCTCGGACAATAATTCTCCAATGGTAATCAGGCGGACGCCGATCAATCCCGGTTCAAATTCACCCATTCGTTGAAGGGTTTGGGCCAACGGGTGGTTCAGACGCAGGATGTCGCCGATTTTTGCCAGCACGACATCCGCCGTCCGTCGGGCCACAAAGTATCGACCGACCACCAGCACCGGCAGCACCAGCAGTATGGCATAGCCAAAGGCGAGGAAAATAATCCCCGCGATCGGTATGCACCAGAATACCAGCCACATGGGCAGCGCGGACACGAAACGGACAGGGCGACTGCGGTGACGGATCATCCAGCGTGCCAGCTTCAATCGCCAATCTTTTATCATTTCTGCACGTCTCCATTGCGCACATCGCGACGGTGCCCCTCAATTCAGGAAGGAGTTGAGGAACACGAGGGAGTTGAGCAATCTGATGAACGGGGCCATCAAACCCGAGAACACCAATATCACAATCAGGCTCAACATCACCAGCAGCACAGGCGTAATAATCGCCGGCAGCGCGGCAATGCGAATTTGCGCTTCCTTGCTGTAACCCTCGCTGAGCACATTGAGTGTTTCCGGTAAATTATTGCACGTTATGCCGGTCTGTATCGCAACGCCAATCGTCGGCGGCAGGGCGGTTTCCGCCACCGCCTTATCAATTGGCAGTCCGCGTGATATGGCAAAATTCATGCTCGATCCGCAGGCCGTCATCATGGGTGACCCCGTCACCGCGCCGGCCAGTTCAATGGACTGTGGCAAATCCATCCCACTGATAACACCCATGCGCAGCCCGTCACACCATCGGGCAATTAAACTCGCGCGCACGGCGGGGCCAAATAAGGGCATATGCTCGGCTGCCCAATCCCGCAAAGTCAATCCGACAGGCTGCCGCCGCAACAAAAGCCAAATTGCAATTCCCATCACGATCACCGCGCAAATAATAATCAATATGGGTGTGGTATTCTCGCCAAGGAAAAACAGTAGGGCCGTCGGCCATGGCAGTTGCTTTGACGGGCCAAGCCACATGATCGACGAGTTATGCCTCGACTGGATAATAAATCGATCAAACAGCGGAAAAACGTACCAACCCATAAAAGCGCCTACGGCAATCATGGCCGCAAGCACAAACATCGGATAGCCAAAAGCCTTGAAAAGGCTATCGCGTAATTTTTGCCGCATTTCAAGATGGCTTCCGAGATTTATTAAAACCTGCGACAGGTTGTTGGTCTCGACGCCCGCCTCCAGCAGCATGGCGTAGTCCGGTGGAAAATCCCGTCCCCGTTTGGCCACGGCGTCCGCCAAACTCGTGCCGCTTTTCAAATCGGCATTAATGGCGTCTATGACCTTATTTCGCCGTCGACCCCCGCGTTCCGAGGCCAGCAGGTCAAGGCCCGCCTCCAAAGGCAAGCCCGCCTTGACCAGCAACGCCAATTGCTGATTAAAAGCGCGAAAATCATCGGCATTAAGCGGGCGCGTCTTGATGGCCTTGCCAGTGGGCCACAATTCGCGTACCTGCAGTTTTAATGATTCCAATGTCTGCCGGGCCGCAGCCTCATCCGCCGCATTGATCGACCCAACAATCTCACCACCACCCTCCACCTGCGCCCGATATCCAAAACTGCCAATCGCCATGGGTCTATGTCTCCTGTTGCCCCAGCACACGCCGCAATTCCGCCTCGTCGGTGGTACCCGCCGCCAGCAATGCCTCGCCTGCGGCCCACAAATCGCCGCCGATGTCCGCTTCCCGGGCCGCAGTCGTTCCGCTGCCCGGCACATTTTTGGGGGCATCCAATATTTCCCGTGCATGCTCAGCGTCAAAACGCAGAAAGTTGCTCACGGGCACGCGTCCACAATAGCCGGAGGCGGTTTTTCGTCGCACCAGCCGCTGATTCAAAAAGCCAAAAATACTGCTGGTTAACTGGTAACGCTCAGCGCCCATCTCCAGCAGGCGGCGGAGAGCCCCCGTGGGCGAGCCGGCATGCAGCGTGCACAGCAGGCGGTGGCCCGTAAGTGCCGCCTGAATTGCCAGCGATGCGGTAGCCCCATCGCGAATCTCGCCAATGGCCAAAATTTGCGGGTCTTGCCGCAGGATGCTTTTGAGTGCTGTTTCGTAATTCAGTTCCCCGAAGGGGCTGACTTCAATTTGCGTCACACCGCGGATGGCGCGTTCAATCGGGTCTTCCAATGACACAATGCTTTCACCGGGCCGCGCTTCAGATAGGTGCTGGAGCATTGCATAAATTGTGGTCGTTTTGCCCGAACCCGCCGGGCCGATGATCACCAGCATGCCGGAATCCGCTCGGCAAAACTGCTGAAGAAACTCATGGCTCGCACTGGAAAGATTCAATTCTTCCAGGCGCTGCGGAGCAATGAAGTCCGCCGGCATTCTTATCACGGCCCGGAGGCCATGAAGCGTCGGGATGACCGACAATCGCAAATCCATGGGCGCTGGGTGGTCGAAACGTATTCTCCCCTCCTGCGGAATATCGCGCCGATAAGTCAGCAAGCGGGCCATGACCATCAGCCGGTTGACGATGGCCTGGCCAGTCGCCAATGGCACATGCTCGATGGATTGCAGCAAACCGTCAATGCGGAAACGAATGTCAAATCTGTCGGGTACCGGGTCAATGTGAATGTCAGAAGCCCGGCGCTCAAGGGCACGCGCAAGCATGGTGTCAACTTGCGGACGGATATCAAAGGCAGCGCTTGTCGTCGAGGCCACGATTTCGAAACCTCTCTTCGATATATATGACGTTTGGCAAGGATACAACTTTATCGGGCCCGCTACAAGGAGAGTGCATCCGGGACGCCTCCGGCTCACCGCAGCACCTCTATTACCTGGGCAGACTCCTCGTTGGAAATTGGCAAGTGATGGCAATCGTCGCCACAGTCCGCACACTTAACGCATGCGGCCTGGCCGAAGGGGTTGGCCACATCCGGCACGGCCAACAAATTGGAGGCGGAGGGATTCGAACCCTCGTCCCGAAACAGGTTGAAGATCACATCTACACGCGTAGGCTGCATGTTAATGTCGGACCGCCCGTCGCTCGCAGCCTAACTACGGCCGATCCCAGTCAATCCTGTGTCTTAGCAATCAGCCGATTAACGCTGCTGATCGAGCATTCCGCTGGTCGTCGGTTCATCAGTGGTCGCGGAAGTCCGCTGCGAACCGTGCTGCTTATCTTAAGCAGCCATCCGGTAGCCGAAGCTGCCGGCGCTTGGGAACTTAACGTTCTTAGCATTTGATTTTTTGCCACTCAGTTTAACGACTTGCTTGGCAGGTCGGCGTGCCATAATCCACACTACTGCCCGGTCGATACCTTTCGCCCCCGGGACGCTTCCATTATAGCCGCCGCCCGCAGAAACGCGAAATGCCCTAAAACGGCATCCCCTGGGGGTGTGGCCATTTTCCTGGCAGAGGTAAAAACGCCCAAAAACCAGCGCATTGCGGCGTTTGTTTTTCGACGTCCCAACTTATCGGCAGCGCCGCATGCACCATGTTTAGCGCCACCGCCCGCGTGCGCCCACGCATCCGCCGCCGATTTGGTAACCGCACGCACCATGTTTAGCGCCATCGCCGGGCGATGGGCGCTAATTGCAATGCCAAATTGCGGTCCCTGTGACAACATTGTCGCATCCGCCATCCCATTTAGCCGCGTGCATGGTGCGCGCGTGATGATGCATGGCCACCGTTACAGCGATCCGATCAAACCCCGTTATCAAGGCTTTCGCCAATCGCTTGCGTGAAGCTGGAAAGACATCCAAAGTCATCATTGTCGCCTGTATGCGAAAATTGTTGTCCATCCTTAATGTTATGATTCGCGAGGATATTCCATGGGACCAACTCAAAATCGTAAAAAACGCTTGACAACCAACACAGCCGCTTCGCGGTGAATCAGGGTAATTATTTGCACCGCCAAGCGCCAAGAGCGCGATGTCTGGGCGCGGCGTGATGTCGTATTTTTTTAATTCTCTGCGTGGCTCATCGCGAGATCGTAACTCTTCTCTGTGTGACATAATGTATCATGCCGTTGGCATGATGATATTTGTTTGTTTTTTGGCGCGCAGAGAAAAGAGCCACAGAGGTCGTGGCGCAGGATCAAATGCGAATTATTGGCCACATCACGACAATTAAGCAACTCCGGGCAAGCCCGGAGCTATGTACGGGTGGGCGGGAAACCCCGCCATCAATGCGGTGAATCAAGGTACCTATCTGAACCGCTGAGAGCCAAGGACGCGAAGGATTTTCGTCGAGTGGGAGCGTGCCGGGACAAGCCCGGCGGCTAAATGGGCCGTTCCCATACCGAATATTGTTA
>JAKAYZ010000012.1 GCA_021816165.1 Planctomycetota bacterium
GTCTTCCGGCTTTGCGGTTCGGCCGATACCCAAAATGTCATAATAATCCCGCGGTGTTCCAGCCATGGCGAACAACCTCATCTATCAAGTTCAAATTGCACGGCGGCCGTCCACAGCGGACCGTGCAGCCGGACGGTCTTCAGCTGCGCACGACAGCCCGCCTGCTCGGTTCCCGATATTATATCGGCCCGGCGGCCCGACGGCAGGGCTGGCCGTGGAAAGCCGGTGCGGGTATTTTACGCTGCATGAGAGTCGGATTAATAGCCAATTCCACCAAGCCGGACGCCGTGAGCGCCGCGGGCCATGTATTGGAATTGCTGAAAAGTCATCGGAACTGCGGGGCGTTGGAGGTCATGGAACCGGCCGCGCCGGCACAACTGGAGGCGTTTAAGCCGGATATTCTGGTAATTTTCGGCGGGGACGGCACCATTCTGCAGGCGGCGCGGTTTATCGCCGGCATTCATGCCCGTATTGTGGGAATCAACTTCGGAAAACTCGGCTATCTGGCCGCATTTTCCATGGAGGAATTCGGGCGGAATGTGGATTTAATTTTATCCGGCAACGCACCGGAAACGCAGCGCATGATGCTGGAAGGCGTGATATGGGAAGCCGGAACGTCACCCGGCGAGCCGGACCGCAGCGTTTTTTCCTGTCCGGCATTGAATGATGTGGCGCTTAACGCCGGTCTGCCGTTTCGTATGCTGGACATGCGGGTTTCATTCAACAGCCAACCGACCGTAAGTTTTCGCGGGGACGGACTGATCGTGTCCACCGCTTCCGGATCAACAGGATATAACCTTTCCGCGGGCGGGCCGTTGATTTCACCGGAATTGGCGGCGCTGGTGGTCACGCCGATTTGCGCCCACTCGCTGTCCTTTCGTCCGGTGGTGCTGTCCGCCGACGGGGTGGTGCGAATTGACGCCACGCGGGTAAATCCGGGGACGATGGTCAGTTTTGACGGGCAGGTGAATCGGCCGTTGGCCGCCGGGCAGCACATCATTGTCCGGCGTTCGGCGCATGCCCTGCGGCTGGTGGAGAATCCGGCATTGTCTCACTGGAATATGCTGGCGCGCAAATTGGGCTGGGCGCAGAATCCAATGGCGTAAGCAGATCATGCGCCGCCGCGCGTGCCGGCCCTTACGCGGCTGGTTGTACGGCGGCCGGGCAACCCCGCCCGGTGGAGGGCTTTTGCTGCCGCCGCGGGCCTGTTACCATAGGCGGCCATGACGCAGAAATCATCAGTTTCATCCCCAACGCCGTCCGCGGAGCTCGTGACCTGCGGGCAGGCGGACTGGCCGGCGCGATTCGGTTTTTGCCGCCTGTTTCGTGCGTTTCGTCTGGCGATAGAACCGGCGAACTGGCTGGCGGCGCTTTTGGCGGTTGTCTGCATTTACACGGCGGGGCGGGTTTTTGACGGCATATGGGGTCCGCAGGTTATTTCCGGGGAAATCAGTACATTTCAATCCATGAAAGCTGCCGACTATCGGCACTACGTGCTGCAGGCTCAGGATAACCGCGGGCAGTTGTTAACGCAGGTGCTGGATACCTATGCCGGTAATTTGTCCTCGGCGCAGATCGCCGCTGAAAGCCGCAATCCGCGGGCGGCCTATGCCTCACTCCGGGCGGCGTTTGAAAAACAGTTTCAGCGCAGCGTCGCGGACAGTTATCAGATTACCCCCACCGCGGCCGACGGCAGCACCGTGAGGCCCTCAAAGCTGCGGCAACGCGCAGCCAAAATGCTGTTGGCACAAATGAACGCGCTGCGGCATACCGTCGGACGGGGGATTTTTGACGCGGCGATGCGCTTTGAATGTCTGAAGTTTTCGCGGCTTTTGGATGCGGCACTGGGCATCATTCGCGTGGCGCCGGAGGGGAATTCAACGGCCGCACAGGGCGACGGTTCCGGCAGGGCGCCGGTGTGGCGGCTGCAACTGGCCGTGGCGCCGGGTTCCGTGCATCGCGTATGGAAGTCCGATACGGTGGCGGGTTGCCTGATTAATATGGTTGTCACGGTGCCGGAGTGGCTTATTCTGGGCACCGCTCCCATGCAGCGGGGCGCCCATGAAAGTGCGGTGGTGTTGTTGTTCCGCCGCACCGGATATATCGTGAGTTTGCTGGTGTTTCTGGGGATAAGCCTTGCGGCGATTGCATTTGCCGGGGCCTTCATTTGCCGCTATTCGGCGTTGAAGCTGGCCGGTCAGGATCCGGAGATCCGGCCGGTCATTCGGTTTGTGCGGGCGCATATTGGGTCGTTTATCAAAGCACCGTTGCTGCCGTTGGCCACGATTGCCGGCACGTCACTGGCATTCGGTGTTATCGCGATGGCCGGCGCGATTCCGATTCTGGGTGAAATTTTGATCGGGTTCGGATTTGTTGTATTTCTGCTGGGCGGCCTGATTATCATGCTGATGGTGCTGGGGCTGCTGGGCGGGGCGACGCTTATTTATCCCACGCTGGCGGTGGAAGGTTCGGATTCGTTTGACGCCATCAGCCGCAGTTTCAGCTATGTGTACTCCCGGCCGTGGCGACTGCTGTTTTACAGCATCTGCTCGCTGATTTACGGCGCGCTGACCTATTTATTCCTTACCTTCGCCCTGTTTGTGCTGCTGTCTGCGACCCACGCCGTTGCCGGATGGGGCATGAGCTTTTTCGGTGTGACGCACGGATGGTACACAGGCGGAGGCAAACTGGACAGCATGTGGGCGGCGCCGCGATTCAGCCGTCTTGTTCCGCCGATCAACTGGTGGGCGATGAACTGGAGTGAATACATCGGGGCGATGGGGCTTTACTTCTGGCTGTTTTTACTGGTAAGCCTGCTGGGCGCGTATGTGATATCATTCGGCTTTACCAGCAGCACCATCATGTATCTGTTGGTAAGACAGAATGTGGACGGTCAGCCGCTGACGGAAGTATCGGCCGATGTCGGCGATACCGGCCTGGGGCGCAAGATGCCGGCCATTCCCGCACCCGCGGGCGCCGGCGAGCCGCCGCCGGTTGCGTCTGCCGACCTCGGCGGCGAGTCATCGGAAACGCAAGCACCATGAGCGAAGATCTGACAATTCTCGCCGGTCTGTGCGATGTTCCCACCGCACCTTATGCGGAAGCATACGTCGTGGCGTATATCCGGCACTGGGCCGGATCCCCGGAGCGGAAATCCGCGATTGAGGTGCGCACGGATGCCGTCGGCAATCTGCATCTTTTATAC
Source organism: Planctomycetota bacterium (assembly GCA_021816165.1). Next base: position 3,206 of record JAKAYZ010000012.1, read on the forward strand.
CGCGCCGCGGCGGACCATGTGCCGGAACTGGTGCTGGAAGCCCATATGGATCACCCCGGCTTCCTGGTGGAGGCGTGCGGTGCGGACGGCGAATTCACGGCTATTTTTCGCGGGGGAGTTAAACCGAGCTGTTTTGCCGGGGCCAAGGTGCAATTCTGGCTGCCGGACGCCGCCTTGAAATTGCCGCATGATCAGCCGTTGCTGCCTGCGGGCCGCTGGTTGCCGGCGCGGGTGGCGGCGGTGGAGGCCGCCTCCGGCACGTCGCCGATTCGCGCCAAGCTCGCCTGGCTGCCGGAATGTCTGCCGGAGCAGGTGCGGCGTATTGGGCCGGGCAGCATAGGGATGTGGGCTTTACCCGATTCGCATTGCCTTGATCGGATGTTTGCCGCCCGCGTATGCGACGACCTCGCCGGCGCGGCGGTGGGGCTGTATGTACTTGACCGGTTGATCGACGGGAAGGTTGCGGCGAATGTCCGTCTTTTGCTGACCCGGGCGGAAGAGGTCGGTTTTGCCGGCGCGCTGGCCGCGGCCGTCCGCGAATTGATTCCCGCCGGCTGTGCCGTTATCGGCATTGAAACCAGCCGGGCAATGCCGCATGCCCCTCAGGGACGCGGGCCGGTGATTCGTGTGGGGGATAAAACAATGACATTCAGCCCGTCGCTGACGCGATTTATTTCGATGCGTGCCGGCGGGATTGCCGATCAGGACAACGCGTTTGCCTTTCAGCGGCAGTTGATGGACGGCGGAACCTGCGATTCAACGGCGTTTGCGGCCTTCGGGTATGATGCTGCGGCGGTTTGCCTGGCGCTGGGCAATTATCACAACATGGCCGACGCGGACTCCCCGGCGGCAATACCGACAGCCGGCGCGCATATTGCGGCGGAAACGATTCACCTGGATGATTTTTTCGGACTGGTGCGGTTGTTGACGGATGTGGCGGCGAATTTCAGCGCCTATGCGCCGGACCATGGCGCCCTGCGGCAGAGATTATTGACCATGTATGAACGGGAACAAAAGTGCAGGCTGGAGTCCTTTGATCTTCTGTAAAGTCGCGGCGGCGGATGGTCGACCCGCCGAAGTCGCCGTGGCGCTTAACGTACCGGCCAAACCGGGCTACACTATAGCAATGTTCCGGTCCGATGCGCGGACTGAAGAAGGCGATTAAAGGACCCAAAATGCCCATTGAAATTACCATGCCCAAGCTTTCCGACACCATGACAGACGGCACACTTGTTCGCTGGGTTAAAAAGGAAAATGAAGCGATTAAACCCGGCGACATCCTTGCGGAGGTCGAGACGGACAAGGCGACTCAGGAACTGGAGGCGTTTGAAGCCGGGACCGTGGCTAAAATCGTGATCCCGGAAGGTGGAAAAGTTCCGGTGGGCGGTTTAATTGTGGTGTTGGCCAAACCGGGGGAGGATGTAGCCGCGGTGGCCAAAGGAGTGGCGACTAGTTCGGTGAAGGCCGCCGCGCCGGCAGCTGCAGCACCAGCGACATCCGCACCGGCCGCTGTCCCGATTCCCGCACCGGCCCCCGCGCCGGTTGTAACCGCCGCTCCGGCTCCCGCAGCGGCATCAGCCCCGGCGCCGGCGGACGGGCGCCAGACCGGGCGTATTTCGCCGTTGGCGAAAAAGATTGCTCAGGAAATGGGCGTAAACCTGTCCGGCCTGCAAGGCAGCGGTCCGGACGGTCGAATTATCAAACGGGATGTGCTTTCCGCATCCACCGGCGGCGCCCCCGTGGCGAAGCGATCGGCCGCAGCTGCACCGGTCGCGGTTCTGGAAGCGAAAACCATTCCGTTGTCCAGCATCCGGCAGACCATTGCCCGGCGGCTGCTGGAAGCCAAACAGACAATTCCGCATTTTTATGTATCCATTGATGTGCAGATGGACGCACTGCTTTCACTGCGCAAAGCGGCCAATGAGCAGCTTGCCCCGGTGAAGCTCAGCGTGACGGACTTTATCGCCAAAGCGGTGGCCACCGCCATTTCCCAGACGCCGGCCATTAATGCGAGCTTTACACCCACGGCCATTGTGCAGCATGGGACGGTGCACCTGGGAATCGCCGTGGCAATTGATGACGGGCTGGTGGTGCCGGTGGTGCGCGACGCCCAAACCAAAGGAATCCGGCAGATATCCGCGGAGATCAAGGAACTTGCCGACTTGGCCAGAACCCGCAAACTCAAGGCCGGCCAGATGGGCGGCAGCACGTTTACGATAAGCAATTTGGGGATGTACGGCATCCGCGAATTCCAGGCCATTGTCAATCCTCCCGAGGCGTCAATTCTGGCCGTGGGCGGAACCGAAGCGCGACCGGTGGTAAAAAACGGGCAGGTGGTTCCGGCGCAGGTCATGACGTTGTCGCTCTCATCGGATCATCGCGTGCTCGACGGCGCACTGGCGGCGGAATTTTTAAGCCGGCTCAAGGGTATACTGGAAAATCCGCTGGCCATGCTGATTTAACCGCATAGCGGCAATTTGAAATTAATTTATGCGCCCGACTATACTGCCGGAATGAAAGTCATTCACACGTCGGCCGATTTTTTACCCCAATGGCGCGGCGGCGTCATGTGCATCGGCAATTTTGACGGTGTCCACAGGGGCCATGCGCGAATGCTGGCCGCTGGCCGGCGGATCGCCGTGGAGCGCAATCGACCGTTCGTGATCATGACGTTTGATCCGCACCCGATGAACATTTTAAAACCCGCCGCCCCGCGGCCGCCGCTGATGACACTGGAGCAGCGACTGGAGGCATTGGAATCATTTTCGCCCGATGCCGTTGTGTTGTACCGCACCAATGCGGAATTACTGGACATGACGGCCGAGGCGTTCATGGCCGGCGTGCTCCGGGAACAGTTCGCCGTCAGCTGCCTGGTGGAGGGTGCCAATTTTACGTTTGGCAAAGGCGCCGCCGGAACGGTTGACACGCTCATGGAAAATGCGGCGCGGTTCGGCTGGAAGGCCATGGTTGTGCCCACGCAGGAGGCGGCTCTGGCGGATCAAACGCTGGTGAATGTCAGCAGCTCGCTGATTCGCTGGCTGGTGGGCCATGGCCGCATGCAGGATGCCGCCGTTCTGCTGGGCCGGCCGTTCACGCTGCGCGGGCAGGTGGAACAGGGAGACCGGCGCGGGCGATTGCTTGGCTATCCCACCGTTAATCTGCAAACCTCGCAGCTTATTCCGGCGGATGGGGTTTACGGCGGATGGGCGGTAACGGCCGGGACTGTCTGTCAGGCGGCTGTCAGCATCGGGACTAATCCGACGTTTCAAGGACAGCAGCGCCGGGTGGAGGCGTTCCTGCTGGATTTTGACCAGGACCTGTACGGCCGAACGGTGGATCTGGCGTTCGCCATGTTTGTGCGCGATCAGCAGGTTTTTGCCGATGCGGAGGCGCTTCGTCGGCAGATAGCACACGATGTACGTAAAATTTCCGATGTACTTAAGGCACGCAATATGTCATCTTTCCCGCCGGGGCCGCCGACCGCCGCCGCCGTAAATGTTTAAGCAGACAGGAGACCCAATGACCGCAGACATTGCAACGGCCATGACGGCCTGGATCAACCGCTTGAAAGCCGCGCGGCATGCCGCTGTTTTCACCCACATTCGTCCGGATGCCGATGCGTTGGGTTCGCAGGTCGCCTTGTGCCGGCTCTTAACCGGACTGGGAAAAAAGGTTGTGCTGGTGAGTCTTTCCGCCGTACCTGCTCCGCTGAAATTTTTGCTGGCGGACGGGGGCTTCGGCTTTGCGGATTACACGCCGGAATGGGGCCGGGCCAATCTTCCGCAGATGGATTTAATAGCGGTGGTGGATACCAGTGCGCCCATGCAACTGGAGCCTGCCGCGGATTTGCTCCGCACCATGGCGGAAAAAATTAGTATTCTGGACCATCACCTCACCGGTGATCTGCCGCACGCGATTCTTGTCCGCAATACCGATGTGCCCGCTTGCGTGGAGATGGTGGCGGATGTGTACCGGCGGATGAATGTGCCGCTGGATCCGCCGACGGCGGTCGCCCTGCTGGCGGGGCTTGTTGCGGATACCGGTTGGTTCCGGTTTGATTCCGTGCGTGCCTCCACCCACCGGCTAGCGGCGGAATTAATCGAAGCCGGCGCATCGCCCAGCGACGTGTATGCATTAACCGCCCAGCAGGAAAGCCGTTCCAAACTGGACCTGATGAAAAGGGCGCTGGAACATCTGCAGTGGTTTTCCGCGGGTAAATTGGCGATGACGTATATCCTGAAAAGCGACATGGCGGAATGCCATGTCCAGCCGTGGCAAACCGAGGGGCTGGTGGATATGCCGCTGTCCGTGGGGGAGGTGGAAGTGTCCGCCTGCCTGTCCGAAGCGGATGACAATAAATTTCGCGCCAGCTTGCGCAGCAAGGGCCGGGTGGACGTCAATGCCGTGTGTGCCGCGTTCGGCGGCGGCGGTCATGCGCGTGCCGCCGGTTGCCGGCTTTCCGGTCCGGTGGATGCGGCCGTTCGCCGCCTTGTTGATGCGGTCGAATCCAGGATTTAAACGCCCCTCAGGTGCGCTATCCCGCGCGTTTTTTTCTTCGCCGCGGTGCGAAAAATTTTTTAAGCGCGGCCGCGGCTTGCGCCGCACAGATGCCGCCGGTCCACTGCACCCGATGATTCAGCCGCGGATCACTGGTTAATTTAAACAATGTTTCCACGGCTCCGGCCTTCGGATCCGTGCAGGCGAAAATGACCCGGCCGATCCGGGCGTTCACCAGTGCGCCGGCACACATCGGACAGGGTTCGAGTGTGACATATAAATCACAGTCCGCGAGCTGCCAGCGCCCCAGCTTTTCACCGGCCGCTTTCAGCGCCAGAATTTCCGCATGGGCGGTGGGGTCCGCATCGCGCTGGCGGCGATTTTCCCCTTCGCTGATGATGACCGGTATGGCATCCGCGGGTCTGCCGCCGGCGGCTTTTGGCAGGTGCGACTTGTGCTGCACCACCACGGCGCCCACGGGAATGTCGCCGTGGGCCGCGGCATTGTCGGCAAGTTGCAGGGCCGCGGACATGAAGTGCTCGTCCCATGGCGCCGGCGGTGCGGCCGCGGCGACGGCGGAAGATCGCGGCATTCTGCTTTGCATCGGCTGATTCGGTTTGGATTTGCCCGGGGAGTGAACCATTCAAATGATCCCGTCATAATAGCCGGATGCCGCGGCAACTCAATCCGCCGCCGGCATGATGACACGTACCTGCCGGTCGACCAGGTCCGCCGTTTCCTGGGCATGCCGCCGCAACTGATGCATTTCCTGCGCACAGGCGGCCGCCGCATTTTTGTCCGGCAGAATGGGAAGATTGACGCGTACGTTTAATTCGCAGCACGCCAGAACGCCGCCGGCAAGGCTGACAGCCACACCCAGATCGGAAATAAGATGGGGATTGATCTTATCCGCAATTGCCGCGGCATGATCAATGAGTTGGCGGGCCGCGTGGGCGCATTTCAGGGGAACATCAATGGCCTGTCGGGCGGCGCGTGAAAAATCGGCTTTCTGTGTCCGCTGCTCCGGCGGCATTTTTAGATATCCGGCGAGCGATTCATAGGCGGCCGCATCCTGTTGCATAAGCTGCAGAAATTCGGCGGTAATTTGATCGACGGCTTCGGCGGTGGACTGCATCAGCGGCTCAACGGCGGCGAATTTTTTCCTGCCCAGGGTATATGCAATGGTCATGCGTAATTGCGCACCGGCCAGGCTGCCGACAATGGCCGCAACCGAGCCGCCGCCGGGCGTGGGCGTCTTATCCGCCAGGGCGTTCAAAAACGCCTGAATTGTGAGTCCGGAAAGATCGGCGGGGGACGGCGTTGCCATGCTAAAATGCCTCTCCATGATCCGGCGGCGCCTGGAACGGCGCATGACGGCCGCGTATATTCACCGGCCTGTCGTCGCCGGCATGCTCGCTGCGGCCGGCGATTTTCCTGCTTGTGTTGCCGCGGATTTTGCCGCGGCCGGGGCGGCCTTCGGCATGGACAAATCAATCGCCGGACCCGCCAGCACCGGCGACCGCCAGTTGGACAGGTGCGCCAGTCGATACGCGGCCAGCGGGGCGAAGGATTTTTCCATGGCGGTAGCCCCCTTGCGGGCGAACGCACGATAGATCGTCGCGGCCTTGGCCCATTGGCCGGCGTCTTCATAGGCCAGTGCCAGCCCCAGCTTGCTGCGCACAACCGCAAGCTGCTGCCCCGGATAGTCCGCAATTACCTTTTTAAACGCAATTTTTGCCCCGGCTATCGCCTGGGCGCGGGTAGGCTTGAATCGCTTTGATGACGCCAGATAAGTATTGCCCGCCGCTTGCAGATAAATGGCGCCGATTTTTACGTAGGCCCGGGCGTCAACGGCGGGGAATTTGTATTTATCCAATACGGTGGTCTGCAATTGATGCGGTGAAACGGCATTTTGCAGGGCGATCCAGGCGCTTTGCAGTTTTGCCTGCGCCGCCTGCCGCCGAATATGCACAACTTCCACCGCCAGTACGCACAAAGCTGCAACCAGCAGAATGTAAACGCCGTATTTACGCAGGAATATGTACAGGCCGGCAAGGCTGCCGACAAGGTCATTTTGCTGTAGTTCGTGCCGTTCTTCGCTTTTCATTCAGACTGCTCCGGGCCGCCAAATTTAGAACGCAGCAGTATACGCCGCAGGCGGATATTCTGCCAAGGCCAAACCATGAAATTTGCCCGGCATTCCGCTGAATGCGTCGGATCGCTGTCGGCGGAACGACCGGCGGCGTCATGCTGCCGTTGCCCCTGGCTCGGACGACGGATAGCCTTCCGGCGGGTGTAAAATGGAAAGCGTTGATCCGTTGTCATACCGGGTATAACGGTTCGTAATTAAACCGCGGGGATGAATCAGGGCCGATTAGTTCGGAGCCGGTCGATTATGCTTATGGGCTTCGAGCCCGCGATCGTATCTGGCCAGCCCACGGCCCGCCCGGTGGAGCCTACTAAAGCTCGAAGGGGTAATTGCCGTCGGGCCTGTTTTTGGATAGCCCGTCCGGCCGACTCACGAAGTCACGCCCCCGGTTTTCCAAGCGGCTTCAACGGCCACCGGTCCTGATCCAAAGCCTGCTGAAGGAAGTATACCATGGGTGTTGCCAATCCCAATGCGCCGCCAGTGCTTTCGGCCTTTCTGGTGGGACCGTCTTGCGCGTCACTTTCTACCGTTCTCATTTGTGTACGGGCAGCACAAAGACTGTGCCCTTGCCATGTGATCCGCCCCACGAAGTTGTTCCATATATATTGCCGGCCTTATCAAAAGTTAATCCACCCTCAGGGTCTGCTCCGTTGACACCGTTAAAGTTGACAAGAACCTTCTGTTTTCCATCCATTCCAATCTTATAGACCGTCCCCATGCCATACGCACCTCCCCAGGAAGTTACCCCATACAAATCGCCGTTCGGCGCCTTGGCCAGACGACCAAACGGGGCGGCTCCGTCATAACCATTAAAGTTTACCAATGTAATAAGCTTACCTGAGGAGGTGAATTTAAATACCGTCCCATATCCGGTACGCTCGACATTATTACTATGGATACCGCCTTCGGATGTTGTTCCATAAAGATTTCCGTGTCGATCCATAATCAGGCCGCTCTTCGGATCCGCTCCATCACTTTGTCGAAATTTCAATAACGCGATCAGTTTATCGTGCGGGGTTAACTTAAAAATCATTCCACAACCGGACGGATCGCCGGCCGTATGAATACCTCCCCTTGATGTTGTACCATATAAATTACCATATTTATCCATAGCCATACACCCCTCCGGAAAGTCACCGCCAATGTCACCTACCTTGACCAATGTCATCAACTTCCCGGCTCGCGTGAGCTTAAAAATGACGCCCCGGTAGTATGAATCACCGCCCAACGCCGTTGTTCCATAGATATTGCCGGCACTGTCAAGAAGCGGGCTGCCCGATGGGCCGGCCATGCGATCTTTACGATTAAAGCTCACCAAGACGGTGAAAATGCCGGCTGAGGTTAATTTGAAAATGCCGCCGTTTCCACCTCGGTTTAGACCAAAGATTGCGCCGAATAAATTACCATTCTTGTCAATTGCCAGTCCATTAGGCACATCCTCACTCTTGGACTTCGACAGCGTGGCTAAGGTAGCAAGTTTACCGGTCGGCGTGATTCTGAATACCGTACCGCCGCCTTTAGGTCCGCCGCGTGTGGTAGTTCCAAAATAATTTCCAGCCCTGTCAAAAATTATGCGTCCATGCGGGTTAGCCCCGTTGCCGCCGTTAAAATTGATGATGGTATGCAGGTTGGAAGTTTCTACGGTTTTGGTTCCGGCGGCGCCAGGGTTGGAGATTGTACGGTACGTTTCGCCAATTGGACCGCCGTCCCACTCAATACCCACCACACGCACGTGCCGCCATTTCTGACGCCCTTCATTGCGTAAGGATAACCGCAACTGCTTGGCGGACATAAA
>JAKAYZ010000013.1 GCA_021816165.1 Planctomycetota bacterium
GAAAACCCCCGCGGCCGGGCGCGGCTTTCTGCTGTCGAGCGCCATTGATAAACAGTACCGGCGGTTTAACCGGGATTTCGGGCGTTTGGCCATGCAGCATCACATTCCCTTCCGGATGGAGGAAACCAACAGTTACTATAACGGTGGGGCGGCCAATGTCAGCGATACATTCGCCTCTGCACTCTGGGGATTGGATTATATGTGGTGGTGGGCCGCACATGGTGCGCGCGGTCTGAATTTTCACACGGGGAACTGGGTGGCCGCCGGGCCCCATCTGACACGCTGCCGTTACGCCGCTTTCTGGACCACGCGGCAGGGGCTCAACGTGCATCCGCTGGGCTATGCCATGGAGGCGTTTAATCAGGCGGGTCACGGCCGGTATATCCCCATCCACATTGCGGCCGCATTTCATAAATACCTGCGGGTATATGGTGCTTTGGCCCATGACGGCAGCATTTTTGTGACGCTCATTAACCGCAGCCATGGAAACAATGTGCGGGATGCGCGGGTGACGCTTTCCGCACCGCACCAATGGATGGGGGCGCGGGAAATGATGCTCATCGCACCGGATTCCAGCGTGGCCGCCAAAACGGGAATAACGCTTGGCGGCGCGGCGTTCAAGCCGGATGGAACATGGTCCGGTCGATGGAGCCGCCTGCCGCTGACCGCATCGCACCAGCTTGCCCCGGTGCGTGTTCCGGCGGCGGCCGCGATAATTTTAGAATTGAACCCGGCTCCAGGCCGCGTTGCCGCACAACGGCTTACCCGGCCAGCGCCCTGATATTCGCGAAATATGCAAACTTGATGGAGAACCCCGCATGACCCTGATTCGATATATGGCCATACACTTATCCCCCGCCGCCGGCCCATGGCGCCGCTTGCGCACTCCGCTGGCGGGCGCCGCCCTGTTGGCAATGGGACTCCTGCCGCAGGTTCCCGCGGCCCGTGCCCTGGTTTACCGGCCGGTTTTTCCCGCGGGTAATCAAAAATATATTCTCACACCGCCGCCGTCCAAAAAGCCGTATTTTAATAATGCCCGCGTCTTCGGCGTGCGGCCGGGCAGTTCGTTTTTATTTACGCTGGCGGTAAGCGGTATGCGGCCTATGCAATTTTCCGCCGCCGGTTTGCCCGCCGGCCTGCGGTTAAACGCACAAACCGGCCAAATCAGCGGGGTCTTGACCCCGGCGGAAATCGGACCGCATACAGTGACATTCCGTGCCTCCAACGCCCGCGGAATCGCAACCGGGAAACTGACCATCGTTGTGGGAAATACAATCGCGCTTACCCCGCCCATGGGATGGAACAGCTGGAATTGCTGGGCCGGCGCGGTGGATCAGTCGCGTGTTCTGGCGGCGGCGCGGGCGATGGTCTCCTCCGGATTGGTTAATTATGGATGGACATATATTTGTATTGATGATACATGGCAGGCCGGACGCGGCGGCCCGTGGAACGCCATACAGCCGGTGAAGTCGCGTTTTCCGGATATGCACGGCCTGGCCCGCCAAATCCACGGGATGGGGTTGAAATTCGGCATTTATTCCACGCCATGGACGACATCTTATGCCGGGCATGTGGGGGGAAGTTCCATGAATAAAAGAGGGGTGTGGCACCGGCCGCGGGTTTCCAAAAAAGGGCGATTGAATCGAAATATCCTGCCTTGGGCGATCGGCAAATATCATTTTGAAACGCAGGATGCCCGGCAGTGGGCCGCCTGGGGTGTGGATTATCTGAAATATGACTGGAACCCGATTCGCTATCCGGAAGTGCACCGTATGTACCAGGCATTGCGTCATTGCGGTCGGGATGTGGTGCTGAGCCTGTCCAACAGCGCACCCTACAAGGGGGCCGCAAAATGGATTCCCGATGCCAATTTGTGGCGGATAACCGGTGATTCACGGGATAACTGGCCCAATCTGCGAGGGCATTGGCAGGCGGGCGCCAAATGGGCGCATTTGCAATCACCGGGCCACTGGAACGATCCGGATATGATGACCATCGGCTGGGTGGGCTGGGGAAAGCACCAGCATTACACGCATTTAACGCCAAATGAACAATACGTGGAGGTCAGTGCGTTTGCGTTGATGGGCGCACCGCTGATTCTTGGCAATAATCTTTCGCGCATGGGGGCATTTACGCGGAATCTGCTGACCAATTCGGAGGTTATTGCGGTGGATCAGGATCCGCTGGGTGTCGCCGGCAGGCCGGTATTTCGCCATGGCGGCAGGCAGGTGTGGGTAAAGCCGCTGGCCGATGGTTCCATGGCGCTGGGGCTGTTTAACCTCGGCAGCCGGCCCGCCCGCGTAACGGTTTCGTGGCGGCGGTTGCATGTGCACGGGCCCCGGGTGGTCCGGGATTTATGGCGTCAAAAAAACATTGGAATTGCCGCATCCCGCGTGACGGCGCGGGTCGGCCCGCATGGTGTTGTATTGCTTCAAATTTCAAAAAAACAGGCGGGTGATTTATGATGCGAAAGATCGGCGTTACACTTTGCGTACTGGCTATGGGTATCATGGGCGCCGCCCGGTGTGCCGGCGCCGCCCGATCGCAGGAAAATCCCATGATCCGAAGCATTGAACAGCTTCTGCGGGCGCCGACTCTGGCGGCGGCGGATAAATATCTGCATGCCGCACCGATCACGATTACGGCATTTAAGCATAAGACCGGCCCCCAAAATCCCCACGAGTATTATTCCCAGGGTGATTACTGGTGGCCGGATCCGAAAAATCCGGCGGCGCCATATATCAAACGCGACGGGTACAGCAATCCGGATAACTTTACGGCCGATCGTCGGGCCTTGATTCAGTTCAGCATTCAAACCGCCGCCCTTTCCAGCGCCTACGTTTTGACGCGCGACACCCGCTACGCGGACGCCGCCATCCGGCAGATGAACGCGTGGTTTGTTAACCCCGCCACGCGCATGAATCCCAATTTGCGTTATGCCCAGGCCGTTCACGGCCGGGCCAAGGGGCGCAGTTTTGGAATTATTGACACCATTCATCTTGTTGAAGTCGCGCAAAGCGCCCGAATTCTGGAACGCGACGGCGTTCTTGTGGGTGCGGACCGCAAGGCGGTGAACAACTGGTTCCGCCGCTATGTTGCATGGCTGACGCAGTCCAGGCTTGGCCGGGAGGAAATGGAGGCCCGGAATAACCACGGAACATGCTGGGTGATGCAGGTTGCGGAGTTTGCCCGCCTGATTCATGACCGCACGCTCCTGGCCTTCTGCCGCCGGCGATTCAAACGTGTTCTGCTTCCGGAACAGATGGCGGTCGACGGCAGTTTTCCGCGCGAACTGGCGCGTACCAAGCCATACGGCTATTCGCTGTTCAATCTTGATGCCATGTGCACCCTATGCCGGATACTTTCCACACCCCGTGACAACCTGTGGCAATACCGGCTGTCGGACGGACGCGGCATGCAGCGCGGCATGGATTTTTTGTACCCGTATATAAAAAACAAGAAAGCATGGCCGTACAGGCATGATGTGGAGTACTGGCGCTATTGGCCGGTGCGGTCCGCAAGCCTGCTTTTTGCGGGCATCGCCTTGCACGATCCGGCATATTTAAAGCTTTGGGAAAAGCTGCCACCGCCGGGACGTCCGGAGGAAATTCTGCGGAACGTGCCGATACGTTTCGCTCTTCTTTGGCTGCATTGACTTCGCCTTCTCCCGCCCGCAAGGGCGAATTTGCAATTACCCGGCCCGCGCCGCATATCCCCGATCCGCGCGTGCGGCCGCCGCTTTGCGCCGCCGGCCCATCCGGGCAAATATTTAAAGTTCTTCCGGAGTAAAACGCGGTTTATTTGGCGGCCGCGGATTTAGCGCGTAATATGTACCGGAGTCGCAAGGTTGCGCTGTGCCGCGCGCGGCGGCGCGGTGGAAAAGGTAATTTGCCGGCGGGCTTGATAAAAACGCCCGGTGCAGATACGCGGAGAAGTCATGACAATGGCAGGTTTGGAATCAACCGCGGGTATTCAAAACGCATGGATTCAGCGGCATCAGATGTCCGTGGTGGGCAATTACGGCAAACTGCCGGTGGTGTTTGCCCGCGGTCGCGGCGCCGTGCTGTGGGATGACGCCGGCCGGGAATACCTGGATTTTTTCGCCGGGTTCGGCGGCACGGTGCTTGGGCATTGCCATCCGGCGCTGGTGGCGGCGGTCAATCAACAGGCGCAGACCCTTTGGGCGGTGGGCAATCAATTTTACAGCCACCCGCAGGTGCTGCTAGCGGAAAAATTACGGGCGGTCGGCTTTGAGGGCCGCGCCTTTTTCTGCCACAGCGGCGCGGAAGCGGCCGAGGCGGCTATTAAGCTGGCCCGGCTTGCCGGCGGGCCGCAGCGCACGCGGGTTATTTCCATGCATAAAGGGTTTCACGGCCGAACGATGGGGGCGTTATCCGCCACTGCCGGTCCGGCCCAGAACGGCTTTGCCCCGTTGTTGCCCGGCTTTTCCCACGTGGAATTCAACAATATCGCGGCACTGGAAAGCCAGATGGATGCCGCGGTTTCCGCCGTTATCGTGGAACCCGTGCAGGGTGAAGGCGGCATGAACATGCCCTCGCCGGATTATTTGCCCGCGGTGCGGCGGCTGTGTGATCAACATGGCGCTTCGCTGATATTTGACGAAGTCTGGACGGGCGTGGGCCGTACCGGGCAGTTTTTCGGCCATCAGTACTTCGGCGTTATTCCGGATATCATGACCATGGGCAAGGCGCTGGGCGGCGGGCTGCCGATGGGGGGCATTCTTGCCCGGCCGGAAAAGGCGGAATTTTTCAAACCCGGTACGCACGGCTGCACACTGGGCGGCAACCCGATATGCGCCGCGGTGAGCCACGCGGTATTTGCCGCAATTGAAAAAGACGGTTTGCTGGCGCAGGCGCGGGAATCGGGCGAACTTTTAAAAGCCGGCATTGCGGAGTTTAACTGCGCCGGGCGGCAGGTGAAATCAATCCGCGGCCTGGGCCTTTTTCTGGGCGTTGAACTGGCGATTGCCGATGCAACACCGGTGGTGCGCCATGCCCTGGATCACGGCCTTGTGATCAATGTCACGCAAAAAAATGTGCTGCGTATCTGTCCGTCGCTTGTTATTTCACGTTCGCAGATTCAGCACGGCCTGGAAATTCTGGAAGCCGCGATTGAAAGCGTCTGATTCCGGCAAAACAGGCGTTTCGCTTTTCACGCCGCCCCCGCTAAAATACAGCTGGAAGTCATGGCTTTGCCTGATGTATGCCTGTGGAGGCTTGCTGTTGTGCTGATGGATGTTTCCTGTATTAAATGCGCCCGGCCCGCCGTGGTTCACCTGACGGATGTCACCACGCTGCCCGGCGGCCTGCGGGAGGTGTCGCAGATTCATCTATGCATGAAACACGCCGCCGAGGCCGGCCTGGTCAATGCGTTGCCTTCCGAACCGGCGGCGCCGCATTCCGCGAGGCCGGAAGATATGGATCAACTTGAAATTGAAGCGGTGATCTCGCCGGATGATTTGATGGAGGAGGACGAATCCGATTCCAGCGGCGATCCGATTAAACCGGAAGAGGAATCACCGGAAACCGTTGCCGGACCGCAGCCGGCCGGCAAGAAAAAAAACGCGGCGGCATCCACCGCCCGATCCGCCCTGACCTGTCCGCATTGCGGAATGACCTGGGAGGAATTTCGCCGCGGTGGAATGCTGGGCTGTCGCTTGGATTATTCGCTGTTTGAATCCGTGCTTGCCGATGTTCTTGACGGTCTGCACGAAGGCCGCGTGAACCATATCGGCAAGGTGCCCGCCGCCGCACAGGCAGGGCAGGCTGTCCTGCAGGCCCGCACCCTGGGGCTGCAAACACGGCTGGCCGAGGCCTTGGCCCAGGAAAAATATGAAGAGGCCGCCCGGCTTCGCGACGAACTTAAACAGTTGAGTTGATCGCCCGCTTCACAGCGGTTTCCCGCCGGCAGGCGCAGGTCTGCACTCCAACCCAACCCGCGGGTCGGTCAGTCCGCATCGTCCGCGGCTTTGCCTAAAGCTTCCCCGGCCATATCCAAAGCGGCATCCATTCCGACCGCCGGCTCGCTGATCAGCGATTTTCCCAGCGTGCGCACATGGCGGCGCACCGTTTCATCGGTTAAATACTCCACCGGTGATTTGCCGTCCAGCCGCGCCAGCATCAGGCTGCCCAGGATGGCGCCGCCGAATTCAACGGATGGTTGATGAACAGCCGCCGGCGTTCCCGCCAGATACCGGTTCCAGAATCCATCCGCCGCGATCATCAGCGGCCGCCATTTTTTTCCCCGGCTGAACGCCTTAAGCAGAAGATGGTTGATGAATGTGGCCGAGTCAAATGCCGGATTGCCCCAGAACACAACCTCAAAATCCAGCAGCATCAGCGGCGGGCGGGCCGGCTCTTCCGGCGGCATGAGCAGCATGTTTTTAGGTGAAAAATCTCCATGGATCAGGCAGGGGCGGCAATCCAGCAGCCGGCCCACAACGCGATTAATTGCCGGTTCAAAACCCGCATCCGCCTTCAACATGTGCCGCAGATACGGATCAATACGCTGTTGCATAAAAAGGCGGGTATCGGAAAACCGTTGCCGCAGGGCGTCGTCTTGCGCGGTTTTTGTGTGCAGCGAGGCCAGAATTGCCGCAGCCGCCGGGGCCGCATGCGGATTAATTCTGCCCGCCAGTAATTCAGTCTTGAAATTGAGCGATCCGGTCGGGGCGGCGGATATCGCCAGCACATGCTGTTCCCTGTCCAGCCATAGCACATCGGGAATGGCGCCAGGCGGAAGCAGCGGGTGCAGGGCCTTTAATGCATCAGCCTCCGCCCATGCCCGGTCAATATCCACCCGCCATTCGGCGGCCGTGGCGAACATTTCCAGCGGCTGCTTAATGACAAAACAATTCCCCTGGCGCATGCGGTTGTCCGGAACTCCCCGCTTTTTCTGGCCTTCACTCCGCAAATCCGTTCCGATCGGCTCACCGGCGCCCATATCCATGATCATAAATACGGAATTGGCAACCCCGCCCGAAAGGCTCTTGACCAGAATTTGCCCGGCGGATACGGCATTTCTTGCCCGCAGGTAATCGGCAATATTTTCTGTGGTGAGTCTGTTCACACGGCTTCCTTTTTTTTACCTTACAGCGGGCGGGCCTTCACGGCCGTCCGCGCCCGAATTATTTTAACGCCTATGCCCCCGCGGCGTGAATGCAGGTTGATGCGGTCTGCCGAATTTGAAAATTCAGGGCGTACGTTCCCATTTGGCCGCGGGCAATCGCCTGCCAGACAAAACCCGTTTATTGGCGTGCGGTTGAAGTGAATTGGCGTTCAATGGGGCCGCGGGGAATGCGCCGCGGAAAGTTTCCGCCGGTGACCGCCATGGGGAAATTTCAGACGGCGCCCGGCAATTGGCGGATTTTCACCCGGCCGGGCGTGAGGCTGTAAAGTCGTCGCGCGCTGAGCCGCGGGTATCGGGCAAACAGCCTGTCAATCGCTATGCCTGCGTCGCCCGGGGCGGGCAGGATCAGCACAATGGTGCGGTTGAAGCGGATTTTTTCCTCGTACAGCCTGTGCACAAGATCCATGTCATCCGTCATCAGTTCCCACTGGTTTTTCTGGAGGTACGCGAAAAATTGTTCGCGGGATTCCGCATCCGCCGGCGCACCGGGGGCGGATGTGTCGACGGCCGGTTCGGCCGGGCGCTGCCCATGACGCGCCAGCGCCGCGGTTATATCTTTTACATTCAGGTTGCCGTAAATGATGAACTGCATTGATTTGTTTCCCCAGAGTTAATAATGCCCGCCTGCGTGCGCGGCGGATACTGGACCGTCCGCGGTGTGCCTTTACCACGGCTACGCGGGGCAAGCCGCATGATTGTCCGGCGGCGCGGTCATGCGGGCAAGCGCGGCCAGCGCTATCGCCGCCATGGATACCTGATGCACCCGGTGGAGGCGCACCCCCCGTTGCACCGCCAGCATGGTGATGCAGGCGGTGGCCAAATCCTGATTGTGCCATGCCGCCGGTCCGCCGCTGCGCGAAGCTTCACCCTCCACGGCCAGTTTCGCCAGCAGCCGCTTTCGTGAAACTCCCAGCAACACCGGAAACCGCTGGGAGGTGAGCCGGTCAATATTCATCAGCAGTTTCCAGTTATCCGCATCGGATTTTCCAAATCCGATGCCCGGATCCAGAATGATATTTTCCGGGAGCAGGCCGGCATCAATGGCGGCGGCAGCCCGCCGGGCCAGGTAGCCGAAGGCATGTGCGCAGATATCCGGGTGATTTTCGGGCGGCCGGTCGGGCGTTTCCACTTCCATGTGCATCAGCACGATCGGACAGCCGAACGCCGCCGCCACGCGCAAAATTTCCGGATCGGTTTCACCGGCGGAAATGTCATTGATCATATCCGCGCCGGCCTGCAGTGCGGCGCGGGCCACTTCCGCCAGCCGCGTATCGACACTGATGGCCGGCCGATGTGCCGCACCGGCGGCATGAATGCCGGAAATAACCGGCAGCACCCGCTGCAATTGCTGGTCCGCATCCACGGGGGCGATCCCGCGGCGGTGAAAGCTGCTGGCTTCACCGCCGACATCCACAATCGCCGCCCCTTGCTGGTGCAGCGCCATCGCATGGGCAATGGCCGCACTGTGGTCAAACTCCGGCCCGCGCCCGAAGCGGCCGCCGTCACTGAAGCTGTCCGGTGTGACGTTGATAACACCCATGATCAGAGGCCGCCGGCCGGCCAGTGGATTGGTTATTTGATGATCTGCGGTTGTCACGTTCATACAGGCCTCCGTGGGCGGACTCGCCGTATTTGAAGTGCGGGTGCCGCCATTGGTTGAACTGTTGCCGGCAAAGGTCCGGTGCGGTCCGCGAATTTTTGATCCCTGCTGCGGCATCAGAGGTGAAAGCCCGCCATATGAAAGCTCAGCAGGTTCGCCGTTACGGTCAGCAATACCAGGGAAAGCGTTGCGAACTGTACGCCGACCAGCAGTCGGCCGGCCAGATTATTGCCCAGCAGTAAAAATCGGTTTCCGCGGCGGGATGATGTTCGGGCGGCAAGTTTGTTAAGACAGTAAATCGCCCCGCCGGCACACGCACACGCTCCCGTGCCGCCGACCGTTGTCAGCCAGAACGCCGCCGTTCCGTGCTGCGGCATGAAGAAAACCATGGCCAGCCCGATGGCCATAAACACAATCCCGTCAAGCAGGCAGCCGAGAAAAAGCCACACCCAGCGGCGCAGCAGTTTTTCAGGACTCGGCGTTTCAGATTGTGCGTGCATAAATCCGATCCTTATGCCGCCGCCGTACCACCGGCAGATATCGGCGGATACCGGCCAAACCACCCGGCAGGGGGTGATCAGGCGTACGCGCCTCCGCCCTTTTGTCCGTGGGCGGCCCGGCGCTGGGCGGCGATGCGTTTCTCATAGCCGCTGTCACGGTGGGCGGCCAGCGGATCCGCCGGCAATTGCCGCGATTTCCGCCATTCCGCCAGCAGCGGCCGCACATCCGTCAAATAGGCGTCACGCAGCAGATTTTCGCTGGCAACCACATCTTCCGCGGCTTGGGCTGCAGCCAGCTTCTTGCGGTCCACTATCGCGGCTTTTATGTAAAGCTGCTGGGCCATGTCCACCGTCTGAATCATGGCTTCAATTTTTGGTTTAAGGTTATGGCTCTGGTCCACCATGTAGGCAATCCGAGGAAGCGACCCGGTGCGGAAGTGGTGGTTATGGATTTCGTGAAAGATGCGGAATATCTGGTAAGGATCAATTGATCCGATGGTCAAGTCGTCATCCGCATATTTGCGGTCATTAAAATGAAACCCGCCAAGCATGTTCTCATCCAGCAGCCACGCGACAATCTGCTCAATATTCGTCGCCTGATAATGATGCCCCGTGTCCACCAGCACTTTGGCCCGGGGGCCGGCGGCTTTTGCCAGCAACAACGCCATGCCCCAGTCTGCGATGTCCGTTGCATAAAACGCCGGTTCAAACGGCTTATACTCCACAAGCATGGTCATCTCCGGCGGCAGCATGCCGTGCACGGTCTTTAACGCATCCGCCAGCCATTTCTTGCGGGCGATAATATCCGCCTGACCCGGGTAATTCAGGCCGTCCGCCAGCCACAGGGACAGCAGGCCGCTGCCGGTTTCCCGGCCTATTTTTACCGAATCTTTGATATGAGAGATTGCGGCTTGCCGCACGGCCGGGTCACGGTTGCACAGGCTTCCCCACCGGTATTGCTGATCCTGAAAAACATTCGGGTTGATCGAGCCGATTTTTATTCCGGCGGCCGCGGCAAGTGCGGAAATTTCCGCTGCGGTCCGACCGGACGGAAAATCCCACAGCACATGCACGGCCACGGTGGGGCAACTGCCCGTCAGCTTATGCACATGGCCGGCGTCCGCCATTTTCTCATCGACAGTTACGGCGGCGGCATCCTGCAGAAATTTTCCGAATCGCGTGCCGGTATCGGCGAAGCCCCAGGAGGGGAGTTCAATCTTAAAAAAATCCAAAACCGCCGAAATCTGTTCCATGGACACGCCGTCACTCCTCAAATAATATCAGTTCGCATGCATTGCGATGGGGGATAGCGTATACCAATTGTGTCAAATACGGTAGTGCGGGCGACCGCGGGCGATAACAAAACCGGTTTTCCGGTCTTGCCCGGAAGCCGCCTGATGCGGGATTTGCCGACAATTGCCCCGCTTGCATTGAATTTGCGGTTAACCGCCGGCCGCGGAGCCATGCATGGCCTTGCGTATGACATGCAGCAACTGGGCCACGTCAAAGCGTTTAGGCAGAACCGCGGCCATGCCTTCCTGCGTGGCGCGCACAATCTGATGTTCCGGATCCCAGCCGAAGGCGGTCATAAGAACAACAGGCGGCCTGTGTCCCAGCTTTTGAGCGGCGCTGAACACTTCATAACCATTTTTGCGGGGCATGCGGATATCGGAGATGACTAGGTCAAACCGGGGTTGACCCGCCAGCAGGGCGATGGCCTCTTCCCCATCGGACGCCAATTCAACCTGGCAGCCGCAGCAAACCAGGACACCGCGCAAGGCATCGCGGGAGTTGGCCTGATCATCGGCCACAAGGATGCGTTTATTCTGCAGCCAGGAAACATCCACGTTATCCGGTATGGATTTTGACCCGCGCAGGACCGGCCCGCCGCGGCCGGCGCCGCGGAGTGTTTCGCGGAGCGTGTCGGCCTGGCGAATGATGGCCTTCAGCATGCGGCGTTCATCATCGGTTTTTTCGCCCATGTCCAGCAGGCGGGCGGCGAGCGTGTCAATGTCATTGATCGGGCCGGCCATTTCACAGGCGACATCCTCCACCAGCCGGCCGCTGGTGGTGCGGCGCTCTTCGGCCAGCAATTCCAGAATGTTAAGGGCGATGGCGACATAGCGCGCGAAAATTTCGGTAAATTGC
>JAKAYZ010000014.1 GCA_021816165.1 Planctomycetota bacterium
GCGAGGTTCCATACCCGCGATTGATGCATTCACTTACATCCCCCTGTACCATTGCGACCATCTGCAAAGCGAATTGGTATTCAAGTCAAGGCGGCCCAAATTCGACGCCGTGCTGCTGGGGGCATGCCTGCCTTCGCTTCGTCTGCCGGTAAAATTCAAAGGATGCAGGTTACCCACGGTTGACACATCCGGAGAAATCTTCCCACCCCCACTTCCGCGTGTAATTACCGATGATGTGCTGGTCGGCCGCCACGCTGCTGAATATTTTTTGCATCGTGGTTTTAATCGATATCTGTATTTTGGCTACAAGCATTTCCATTGGTCCAACCTTCGCCTTCAGGGGTTTCGCGACGCTTTGTCATCGCGCGGTAAATCGGTGGCGGAGATCACCTACGACGATTCCACATCGTGGGATCTTGCGGCTGCCGCCGATGCACTAACGAGCCGTCTCGTAGGCGAAGGGGGTGCGCCAATGGCAATTTTCTGCGCTAACGACACGATCGCAGCGAGTGTTATTGAATCTTGCCAGCACGCCGGCGTGCCGGTGCCGGAGCAGGCCGCCGTCCTGGGCGTGGACGATGACCAGATGTACACGCAGATGCGCAGACCGCACATATCCAGCATGCAACTGCAGGACGAACGGATCGGTTACAAGGCCATGCGGCTGCTGCTGACTTTGCTTGAAAGGCGGGCCGGCGTTTCATCCCGGCGGGTGCCACAGATTTTGATCCCGCCACATCTGATTATTTCCCGCCAGTCGACCGACACGGTGGCCGCCGACGATCCGCTCGTTCGGCGGGCAACGAGTTATATCCGCGATCATCTCCACGAAGGTGTTAATATTAAACAATTAATGCACGCACTGAACACGTCGCGGACGACGCTGGAAACCCGCTTCAAGAGGAGTATCGGTCGGCGACCGGGCGAGGAAATGCGGCGTCAGCGAATGACCCGCGCCTGCGATTTGCTTGCTTCAACCCAAAGTTCTGTCGGCGAGATAGCCCGGCGCGTCGGCTTCAGTTCGGCTCAGCTTTTCAGCGAGTCGTTCCGACGGCATCATAAAATGACGCCGCTGGCGTACCGTGACGCCCACCGCCGCGTCCGGTTCGGTTAACCCCATTCATGGGTGACCTTAAATGCCGAAAC
Organism: Planctomycetota bacterium; assembly: GCA_021816165.1. The sequence goes on from JAKAYZ010000014.1 coordinate 1,147, forward strand.
GCGTAAATAGCCACCGATCCTGATTAATTTCTTCGCTTTCAGTCCGCCGAATTCTTCAATTTGCGTGATTTTCATTGGCCGGTATACTTCCAGTTCTATCTCCACCCGGGCGGAGGCCTGATCTGGCGGCCGCTTCGGCGGGAGATAGCTGCGAAGTTTCGGTGCAGTTGCTGCGATCAGTGTTTGGTTGCCGCATAAAATTCGAAATGCCCTTTTTTCCATCCCTTTTGCCATTCGACAGTCAAACTCAGCCAAAATGGTGTGAAACGGCGCGGAATGCAAGCGGCGAGGAAAGGTGAATATCACTTATGGTTAATTACGCACTGCTCAAGGAATTGGGCCTCGACAGCCAGGCAGGCAACGATCAGGTCAAAGACCTTTACGAAGGTGGCGACGTCAACATCGACACCATGCTGGAAAATTCCGGCAAGACCTTTGCCAATGGCTCACTCCTGACAGGCAAAATCGTCAACATTCGCGGTGATGATGTCATTTTGGAAATCGGCCTGAAAAGTGAAGGTGTGTTGTCGCTTTCACGTGAATTTGACGATCCCGCCGATGTCGAGGTCGGTGATGAGGTGGTCGTACTGCTGGAGCAGGTGGAGTCTGAAAACGGCCTGGTGCAAATTTCCAAACGCAAGGCCGATCGAATCCGCGGATGGGAAACCATCGTCAACACCAAGAAGGAAGGCGACCCGGTCAGTGGTAAGGTGATCCGCAAGATTAAGGGCGGCCTGCTGGTGGATATCGGCGTGCCGGTATTTTTGCCCGCATCGCAGGTGGATGTGCGCCGACCAGGGGAAATTGGAGAGTTTATCAACCGCACGGTTGAGGCAGAAATATTGAAAATCGACCTTGAGCGGCGCAATATCGTCATCAGTCGCCGCAAATTTATGGAACGCCAACGTTCTGAGGCTAAACAGAAGGTGTTTGACGACCTTGAAGTGGGACAGTTGCGCCATGGCATTGTGAAAAACTTTGCTGATTTTGGTGCCTTCATCGATCTTGGCGGCGTGGACGGCTTGCTGCACATCACGGATATGAGCTGGGGCCGGGTTAATCGGCCCAGCGACGTACTGAAGCTGGAACAGGAAGTTGAAGTGATGGTGCTCAGTGTCGATCGGGAAAAGGAAAAGATCGCCTTGGGCCTGAAACAAAAGCATGCCTCGCCATGGGAACATGCCGACGAGAAATACCCCGTCGGCACCCGGGTTAAGGGGCAGGTGACCAACATCACCACCTACGGCGCATTTGTAAAACTTGAAGAGGGCGTCGAAGGACTGGTTCACATCTCCGAGATGAGCTGGACCAAACGCATCAATCACCCCGGCGAGATGCTTTCCGTGGGTGAAGAGGTGGATGTGGTAATCCTTGAGGTAAACAAGGCAAAACAGGAAATCAGCCTTGGCATCAAGCAGACGGAAGCCAATCCGTGGACTGTCCTGGCCGATAAATATCCGGCGGGAACCGTCGTTACCGGAAAGGTGCGCAACGTAGCCAACTACGGAGCGTTTATCGAAATTGAGGAAGGTATCGACGGTCTGCTGCACGTCACAGATATGAGCTGGACGAAGAAAATCGCCCATCCCAGTGAACAACTCAAGAAGGGCGATGTGGTGCAGTGCGTGGTTCTAAGTGTGGATCAGGATAAGAACCGTGTCGCGCTGGGTATGAAGCAGTTGACCGAAGACCCGTGGATTCATGCCATCCCGACCAACTACCGCCCAGGCATGATTGTTCGCGGAAAGGTAACCAAAATTACCAACTTTGGCGTATTCCTTGAATTGGAGCCGGGCTTGGAAGGTCTGCTGCATATCAGCGAACTTTCAGAAGACAAGGTGGAAAACCCGCAGGATATGGTAAAGCTCGGCGACGAATTGGAAGTCAAAATTCTTCGCGTCGATATGGACGATCGCAAAATTGGGCTTTCGCTTAAGCGCGTTCAAGGCGGTCCATCCGATGAGCCGGAGGCCACCGAAGAGGATCGTCCGCGGAAATATCGCGGCGGTTTGGAAAGCTGACGCTTTCCCCATTGACTTGTGTGCATCGACGCCGGGCGTGCGCGCCCGGCGTCTTTTTTTTTCGCCAGTTATCGCCATGTGGTCAACCTGTGGGTGCTGGTTTATCCTTATATCATGCTGTTACTTAAAAAACATCTGGTGAAGCTGGTTCGAGATGGCAAAAAACGCCAGACGCTTCGCTTTTGGACGCGCCCGATCGTAAGTGTTGGCCAGGTGAGTTTTACCCCGGGCTTGGGGCGAATGCTGATTACAGGCGTGGATGTCATTGACGATATGAGTGAGCTGACCGATGCGGACGCCCTCGCGGACGGCTTTAATAATTTGGCGGAACTGATAGCCGAACTGCGTCGCATTTATCCAAGTATCCCCCCTAAAGGGAAAAAGCTTTACCGGATCGCATTTCAATGGCCGATAGGCGAAAAACCCGCCTCAGCCGCCCCCGTGGCAAAAACGCCCGAATCAGCACATGGCAAGGTCAAGCGACCGCGTCGTGCGCAAAGTCAGCCCGGGCAGTCTGCGCATTTGCACTCCGGCATCGACGAAGCGCCAAAACCCGACTGCGCAAAAACGCTGCCCAGTCGAAGCAACCTCCGCCGCCGATCGGCGCAGCTACCATCGTCCGCACCGTCAAGTCGATCACCCACGGCCCGTGAAATGAAGCAATTGCGTGATTGGATATTAAATCAGCGTGAGAAGCGGTGATCCGGAGAACGTGGCGAATACGGGATTTCTGATGGCTGATTTTGCCGTCAATTGGCGTCGAATTAAATATATTGATTGGCGCGGAAATATGATCTCTTCTCCCTGCTGCAAACGTTGATTAAGAGGTGTAAGAATTGCCCGAGGTGTTGAAACATCTTTTTTGATCTGATTTATCTCATAGCCCTTACGGTATCCTTACCGTGGTTATTGGTGCGCAGTTGGCGTACGGGCAAATACCGCCGGGGATGGGCCGGACGGCTGGGCAAATTGTCCCCGGCAGAGCGGGCGGCCATCTCGTCCGATGGCCGCCGCGTGCTGATTCACTGCGTTTCCGTCGGCGAACTTGCCTCTTCTGCCGCCCTGATCGATGACATTTTGCAACTGGCTGATGATATTCAGGTGGTAGTAACGGTGACGACCGACACCGGAATGGCACGTGCATTAAAAGTTTATCCACCCGGCACGTCGCGGGTTGTGGTGCTGCGCTATCCGCTGGATTTTTCCTTCTCTGTAAACCGATTTCTCGACGCCGTGCGCCCCAGTGTTGCCGGGCTTATAGAACTTGAAATATGGCCGAATTTTATGGCGGCTTGCCAAAGACGCCAAATCCCCGTGGATATTATCAATGGACGCATGACGGAGCGCAGTTTCCGCCGCTATGCCGTCGTTAAACCGATTATGCGACGCATGCTGCGGCATGTCCGGCACATGGGTGTACAAAGTGCCGATATTGGCAAGCGCTTTCTGGCATTAGGTGCCGATCCGTCGCGCATGACCGTTTTGCCGACCATCAAATACGATACGGCAGATTTTTCCCCACAGATTGCCGGCACTGCGACGATGGCCGCGGCGCTGGGCATCCGCCCTGAACATTGGCTTTTTACGGCCGGATCGACAGGCCCGGGCGAAGAGGAGGCGTTGCTTGACGCCTACGCGGCTTTGGTACCGCACTTTGCGAACTTGCGTTTATGTATGGCACCCCGCAAGCCGGAGGTTTACGCCCAAGTGGAGGACGCCATCCGCCGCCGAGGGTTTTCGCCGTTGCGACGAACTGCGAGGCCAGATGGTGGCCCGCATGCGGACTTGTCGGCGGACCAGATAGTCATGCTGGATACATTTGGCGAATTGAAAAAGGCTTATGCACTGTCGGCCGCCATATTTTCGGGTCGGTCTCTGGTGCCTCTGGGGGGCAGCGACATGATTGAGGCGGTGGCTTTAACTAAGCCGGTCTGTTTTGGCCCCCATACATGGAATTTTGCAGAAGTAACCGCGTTGCTTCTCGAGGTGGGCGGGGCTGAGCAGATATGCGATGCCGCCGGGCTTCAGGCGATCCTGCGAAATTGGCTTCTGGACACGGCGGGTGCCAAGGCGATGGCCGAGCGCGGGCGGTTGGCGCTTATGAGCAAGAGGGGGTCGAGCCTTCAATACGCGCAGCGACTTTTGGGTACCATACCGCATGGCTCGCCCGTTGGGGGTTGAAATATCAATGGAAAAAGGTTAGGAATGAACCCATGAAATCAAGCGTGGTCCCGATTAAAATTGTACTGGCAGGTAACCAAACGGCACCCACCGCCAAGGTAGAGCATCACCACAGCCTCAGCACTCTCTATGGCAATATGATGCATGTATTAAATCTGCATCGTCTCATGCTGTCCAATGGCTGGCTGAACTGGCTGATACTGATTGTTGCCATTTTTCTTGGGGCGGCCGCCGGACGGGCCGTCATTGCAGCCCTCGATTCCGTGGGAGGCCGGCTGGAGAAAAAGGGATGGCATTTTCAGGCGGTGCTGATTTCGTCTATGGCCAAGCCGGCCAATCTGGTTATTTTCGCCCTGTCGTTGCTGGTTGGATTAGGCCAGTTGCACCTCAACAGCGTCCTGCGATACGCCAGCGGCAAAATGGTGATGCTTCTTATTGCCATTGGAGTATTCTGGTATCTCTACAACGTGGTGGAGATGGTGGAGATTGCACTCAAACGCTTCATTCGTCGCCACGAAACGCCGCTGACCGATCAAGTGGTACCGATTATCCGTAAGACCTTGCGCGTCTTTGTACTGATTGTTGCGGTACTGTTTATCGCCCAGAATGTGTTCGATCGCAATATCGGCTCGTGGCTGGCGGGCCTGGGCATTGCGGGTTTGGCCGTTTCACTGGCGGCCCAGGATTCACTCAAAAATCTTTTTGGATCAGTAACCATCTTCCTCGACCGCCCCTTTCTCACCGGCCAGCAGGTGACCTACCAGGGTTTTAACGGCGTGGTGGAGGATATCGGCTTTCGGTCCACGCGACTGCGGCTTTTTGATGGCACGCTGGTATCGGTACCCAACTCAGATATCGTCAACACCAGCGTGCAGAATTTTTCCGTGCGGCCGTTTCTGCGGCGGTTTTTAACCATCGGCATCACCTATGACGTCGGGGTTGAGAAGATGCGCGACGCTGTTAACATCGTGCGCGGGATACTGGAAAGCGATGAATTTCGGGGCCCCGTGCGCAATCCGGAAAACCCCAATGATTATCCACCCCGCGTTTACTTTAATGATTTTGCCGCCGACTCTCTCAATATCACCATATATTATTATTACCGGCCGGTCAGCGATTATTGGGGATTTATTGACTACAACCAGCGTTTTAACCTGAAACTTATGGAGGAATTTGAAAAAGCGGGTATCGAATTCGCCTTCACCTCGCGGACGGTGTATCTGGCCGGAGACCCAAAACGCCGCCTGCCGGTGTATTTAATAAAAGATGACAGTGCTCCCCCGCCGGAAGCCCCTGCTGGCGGCCCCAAAAACTGATTATTTTTTGCGGCGCTTCGGGCGGCCAGCCGGGCGGAGGGTTGCCCGAGGCCCGGGCGTACGCGGTTGAAAGTCGGTCGGAGGGGGCAGCCGAAAGGCCATGCGTTTCCCGCTGCGGGGATGGTGAATGACCAACTCAATCGCGTGCAGTAACAGGCGTGGCTGGCCGTCCGCCCTGCCGTAAACACGGTCACCGGCTACCGGCCATCCACGCCGGGCCAACTGCACTCGAATCTGGTGTTTGCGGCCTGTGTAAAGTTCCACTTCCAACAGGCAATAGTGATCGGCAGCCTGGATGCGGCGATAGTGCAGACGGGCCGGTTTGCCTTTGGGGTCGCAGATAACGCGGCCGTTGGGATCCTCTGCCAGCGTGTCGTGAAGTTCAGCGACGGGGGCGGGGCTTCCGTGCACCCACGCCCAGTAGCGGCGCGTGATGGTATGGCGACGGAACTGCATTTTCAGGTTTGCCAGCGACTTGACATCACGGGCAAAAATCAGCAGTCCGGATGCATCGCGATCCAGCCGATGCACGAGGTATATGTTTCCACCGGGGGCATCGCGATCAACCCGCTTTTCAAGCGAGGCAATGAGCGTTGGGCGCTTCTCATCGCGAGTGGTTGACGTAACAACCCCTGAAGGCTTCGCACACACTAAGATATCTGCATCTGAATATATAATATCTTGACCCGGCAGTCGGCCTTTGGTCCGCCCCGGATCGATACGCACCACATCTCCTGCCAAGGCCGGTGCCTTAATCGAACGCACCCGTTCACCGTTAAGGCTCACGCGGCCAGCAGCCACCATTTTTCGCAGCGTACCGGTGCGGGCATCGGGATACATTGCTCGCAGTCGGGCTAAAATGGTCCCGGATGGAGGCAAGTCAGGCGGGTTTGCAGGGAGGTTTTCCATATCAGCTCGGCTTGCCCGTTAAATTTTCAACAATACGGTCAAATTCATCCAGCGAATAGTATTGAATGACGAGTTTGCCGGAGCCTTTCCTGCGGGCGGGAAAAATTCGCAGCTTAGTACCAAGCTTGCGTGAGAGTTCCTGCTCCAATTCAATCACGTGGGCGCTTTTTATGTTACGCGCGTGCTCACGGACAATGGTCTCCTGGGTTTCGGACGGCGACCCCGCACCTCCCGCCAGGCGTTCAAGTTCGCGCACGCTCGCGCCTGTCTCCGCCACCAATGAAGCAAGCTCCAGTTGGCGATCCTGATCCGTGATCCCGGCCAGTATTTTTGCATGCCCAAAGCTCACCTTTCCATTCCGAATAAAGGCCTGAACGTCGAGGTGTAAGTCCAGTATTCTTAAATAGTTAGATACCGATGCCCGATCCTGCCCCAGACGCTGGGCGGCCTGTTGATGGGTAAGATGAAAGCGGTCGATGTACGTCCGATAAGCAATAGCCTTATCGATTGGGTTGAGATCCTCACGATGAATATTTTCGATCAATGCCCATTCGCTTTGCTGTTCGGGCGTAATGCTGTCACGGATTATGGCTGGCACCTGCATTAGGCCTGCCAGCTTTGCGGCGGCGGTCCGACGATGGCCAGCAATCAACTCATATTCATCGGGTCCCTTCCGGATGACCAAAACGGGTTCTAGCACGCCGTGAATTTTTATAGATTCGGCTAGTTCGGCAATGTCAGCGTCTGAAAAAGGTGACCGCGGCTGCGATGGATTGGGCCTTATTTGATCGATTGGAACACCATGAATCTGATTGCCCCGATGCGGGTGCGATGCAGTGTCAGGGGGGGGTGTACCTGCCTGTTGGGCAATGAGGGCATTGAGACCTTTTCCGAGGCGGGGCTTCATTGGCACGGTTATTCTCCTGATGGCATATTTGACGATGGCATCTGCTTAAATCCACGTTTATGACAAAGGCCGCCTTTTGGCAACCATGGAATAGCGTTTGTTCCACGTGGAACATGTTGCGACAATTTGGTCTTTCTGTCAACGGCCCGATAGGAATCGAAAAGAAACATCGCTGCACCATCCTGCGATCCATGGGCCGGTACCACGTGATTGCCCTCTCCCTATGTTCCACGTGGAACATACAATATTCACAAACACCGCAAGATCAAATCCCGGGAAACATCATGCCGTAAGCCACACCCGCGTCACCTTCCCCATCTCCCTCCACCCTAATTGTGAATACAGACGGTGAGCCGGTGAATTACTTTCATCCACCTGTAACAGTGGCGTCTTACCTTGTTTTCGTATTCGGAACGATAAATCTTCCATCAATGCCCTGCCAAAACCTTTCGACCGCATCTCAGGAAATGTATACACGCCGCCAATTTCGATGTGCTCAGGCAGTTCCATATCCAATTTGGCAACCGATGCGATGTCCGCCCCTGTGTCATACACGAAAATCTTCCCGGCCCGCACTCCGTCCAATACGTTCGCTTCAAACAAAATGCCCCGCTCTTGCGCATACAAACGCCGCCATCGGTTCAAGGCGTTTTCATCCTCGACTCGTGCCAATCGCACATCCGCATGCGAATTGACCGTTGCTTCCCCCCCAAGTGCCATAACATAATTCGTCACGCTCTTCACGGCTGTCTTCCGTCGCACCAATTTCAGCATCTGCGGTAGTATGGCGGATACTGTGCTTGCATCTCCCGTTAAAAATTGTAATGGCGACTGCGGCTCAATTTCGGTTATAGGACCTACTTCCACGCCGGAACTTCTCAATAGGCGCTCCCAGCCCGCCAAATACATGGCCAAATGCTCCGCCGCCATTGCATCAAGTGCAAAAACCTCCGCTCGGTGAGCATGGGGCACATACAACATCACGCCGCGGCAAACTCCCCAATCCGCCACCGGCGAAAATGCCACCCCCTCCGGCAATACCGCCACCAGATGCAGATCGGCTTGAGAAAATTTGGGCGTCTGCGGCAACCGATCCCAAAAGTGAGCCAGCGTCAGTAACCCACCATGGCTCATCTGCCGCATCCATTGCGCTGCGGCCGGGGCATCGGCGAGTAATATTCGCCGCACACAAAGCGCCGCATCATCTATTGTAGTCATTGCCATATCTAGATGTGTTGCAACTCCACGCCACCCGCATCACGCTCGGCACCAAACCGCTGGCTGAAATTATAGCCGAGCCGAGGCCCGCGAAACATGCCTTCCGCATGCGGGCTGGCACAATCACCCTCCCATAACCTAAGATACCGGGTGGTGATCATGTGCATCGCCGCGAGGTAATTGTCAGATGCGCCAGCCGTGGTACAGTTTTATTAAAATGCCCCGCCATCTTTTTCGCCTTAGAGCCTGTTTGAAAAATCCGCCGGGACCGTCCTGGGGTGGCAAACGCACGGCTGCGGCGTGTGGTGCCATTTTCACTCTCGCCTGCGTCAGCGGCTGCGGATTGTTTCAACTGGGCCATCCGAACCTGAAAAGTCGCGATCCGTCACTGAAAATTCCCGCCATCAAACAGGCGGCCGCCCGGCATAATGCCGCAGCCGTGCCGACTCTAATTAAAGGACTCAACTCCACCGATCCGGCCATACGCTTCTATTCAGCCTACGCCCTCAAACAGATTACCGGGCGCACTTTCGGTTACAACTATTATGCGCCCGAGTACCAGCGGCAATTGGCCATCTTGCACTGGCAGCATTGGCTATCGCGCCATGTCGCCGCAAAACAACCGGCCGGAGGCAAATCATGAAAAGGCACCGTCGCTGCCGCGATTGTTCGCTGGGTACTGCCCAGAACCTGGGCGCGGGAAGGGTATTTTATCATTTAAGCCGCCCCATGACGCTCGCTTTGGTGCCGGCGCTGCGCGAAGAGATCATTGAATTAATCGCTCACTACCAGCCGAAACAATTCATACTTGACCTTCAGGCTTTGGATCGATTTGGTGGCGCGGGTTTGGCAGGGCTCGTCGAGACGATGCAATTACTGCCGCCCGGTGGACGGGTCTATGTGATGAATCCGCCCAAGATGGCGCGGGGTATCATTCAAATTGGCCGTCTGGATAATCTTTTTGCGATTGTTGATGACATGCCCGATGCCGAGGTCCGGGAATTGCTGCAGGGCGCAAGATTGGATTTTGAAGTTCCAACCGCCTCGCTGAAAGGTGCCGATGCGACAGACCATTGAACTCATTGGCGAATTCAGCCTGCTTTTGCGCGATTCACTTTCCGCCATCGGGCCATCCCTCTTCCGGGGGCGGGGCCGACGACTTAGCTGGCACAACCTCTGGCTGCAGATGAATCGCATTGGTATCGATAGTCTGCCCATCGTCATATTGGTGATGGCCAGCATCGGTGCCATTCTCGCCATGCAGATATCCCCGGAATTGGCCCGTTTTGGCTTGATCCCCGTAACTGCCGATGTGGTAGCCCTCGCCACCTTCCGCGAAATGGGGCCACTGGTATCGGCCGTGGTGCTTACCGGCTTTGGTGGATCGGCCATCGCCGCCGAAATTGGTACCATGGTGGTGGGGGAGGAAATTGAAGCCCTCGAAGCCCATGCCATCGATCCGGTTCGCTTCCTGGTGGTACCCCGTCTTGTGGCGTGCGTAGTCA
>JAKAYZ010000015.1 GCA_021816165.1 Planctomycetota bacterium
CAAGAAACCCGCACCGACACCGGTGAATTCCGAATAAAAGCTGAAGGTATACTCCACTCCGGGAGTTATTGTGCCGGTGGCAGTCTGCTGCGAAACATTGGCGTTGTTCGCTTCAGCTGTGTTGTTGAGATTGGCATCTCCCGAGCCGGCGTAGGGGTTGCTGGTATCCCAGGTGGCTCCGCCATTGTACTGCCAGTCATTGGCTGTCGGAGGATTGGTTGGCCCAGTTTCAAAGCCCGGGTTGTTGATGATGTTGGCGGCGGATGCAACGCCCGCCGAACAGATCATCAGAGCCGCCGATCCCAGTAATACCGCTGTGATTTTTCCGAACGAAGTAGTCATAAAAGACCTCCCATAAAAGAAACCCGAACAGTCACATTGACTGCTGTATACACAATGGTGCCGCCGGTGCACAAAACGTTCGCCCCAGCGCGAGGATATTGATCATTGCTGCCACCAACAGAACACACGGCGTGTTAACCAGGATCGCCGCACGAGTTGATAAGCTCAACAGAGTTATTCACGTGAACCGGCTTCACACACACCGTTAGAATGTCAACGGTTTATGAAACAGATTCATAAGCGAAAGTATATACATTGTTCGGCGACTGTCAAGGAAAATGTCAAATATTTTTTATTTTGTTATACGCGAATAAAAGGTGCGTTTAATTAACGCAACAGCCACCTGGTCCAGCGTTTCGCCAAGCTTCAGGCTAGCGCTAACCCGACGCGAGGAAATCAAGCTACTTAACGACACTGCCAAACGATCCATCCGCCGTGCGTGTTTGAATCATCTCGCCGGAGTTTACCTGTACGGCCGATTGAATCACCACCCCTTTGGCATCCGTGGTAATCGTGAAACCGCGCTTAAGCACCTGCATCGGCCCGGCAAGGTCCAATTGCTTTTCCAAATCCGCCAATCGCTGCTTGCTTAACAGCTGCTTATGACGCATTGCGGAAACCAACTGGGTACTTAAGCCCATCAGCACGGCATGGTACTGGGCGCGGCGGCTTTGCGGACCGTGGCTCTGCAGCAGAGATGCACACTGCGACAAACGCTCCCGTGTCTGCCGGATCAGTTCATATTCGCCCTGCCGCAACTGCTGCGTTGCATTCTCCAGCCGCCGCCAGCCCTGGGCTATGGCGTGCCGCGGCTCAATGGCGGCAATCTGCCGACCGGCCAAATCGGTTTTTTTCGCCGCCGTTCGCACCATGCGGGAAATCTCTTCCGTTAAAGCCGCCTGCCGCCGCGACAGGATGTGTTCGCTTTCCCGCCAGCGCGCCGATAATTCCCGCACAAGCTTCTCCGCCTGAGCCTGTACATCACGATGCAGCGCCGCTTTGTCCGCAACAGCCATTGCCGCCGCGCCGGTCGGCGTTGGACCTCGCAAATCAGCCACGAGATCGGCAATGGTAACATCCGGCTCATGACCAATGCCGGTCACAATCGGAATACCGCTGCGTACCATCGCCCGCGCCACAGCTTCCTCATTAAAGGCCCATAAATCTTCCAGCGAACCGCCGCCGCGGACCAGTAGAATCAAATCCACACCCCCAATCGCCGCCGCATGCGCGTTGACGCATTCAATGGCTCGCACAATATCCCCCGCGGCCGGCGCGCCCTGCACCTGAACCGGAAAAAGCATAATATGAATATTGGGAAAGCGGCGGCAGGCAGTGGTCAATACATCATGAAATACATCACCCGTCGCACTGGTGATAACTACAATATCCCGCGGAACCGCCGGAATGGGTCGTTTGCGCGCAGCGTCAAATAATCCCTCCGCGCGCAGCTTGTCACACAATTGCCGAAACGCCAGTTCCAGTTCTCCAGCCCCCTGCGGAATCATGGAATGGACATATAACTGCAGCCGGCCCTGCGGTTCGTACAGCTTCACCTCGCCATCCGCGATTACCGCCAGGCCATCCGCCGGGGAAAAACGCAGCTTCTCCAGATCATTACGCCACATCATGCAGGGCAACTCGGACCGTTGATCCTTCAATTTAAAAAATGCGTGGCCCTTGCTGTATACATTGAAATTGGAAATTTCTCCGCGCACACGCAGTACCGCCGGCAACTGCGCCTGCAGCACACGCCCGATAAGTCCGTTGACTTCGCTGACCGAATGCACCGGCACCACCGCCGGCGGTGTTGCGGCAGGCTGCCCCTGCGGCAAACCGATGTCCGACACACGGCGATCACCCCCGGATGCCGATGTTGTTTCCAAAGCCGCTGGTTTATCGGTGTTTAACGATTGCCCAGACACGGACGTGCCGGCCGCCGGTTTAATTCCGCCGGAAACCGGTTCGTCAGCCGGCCGTCTCCGCGTCCCGGATTTGCGGTGTGATTTATCGGGAGCATCAAACAAAGGTTGGTCAAATAATCCGCCGCTCATTATCGCAATCTCCATTATGGGCGATCCCATCATACGCGATTTTATTGGTTTGGCGATGGCGCACAACGCGGCGAACAGCGGTGCCGGCACCGGAAAACCCCGGCCACGCCGTTACCGATTAAGTTGATTTGTCCGGCGCATTACCACCGGAAAAACGTTCGTCCCGGTGCTTCACGTCCCAGAAGAATTTTCGATGACATTTGTTTTAATGTTTGGCTCCATCCGGTTCGATAGAAGTATTAACATTTTGGTTTTCGGCGGTTTTGACATATCACAGAACCGCAGCGACGAACGAGAGTTGAATAACTGAATCTGGCCGCGGGGCGGCGTCTTCATGGTCTGGCGTTGTATATCCAGAGTGAAGCAATATCCCGCCATATCCGCGGCTCTTTGGAGGTTTTCCCATGAGAGGTTGGAAGACAGTAACCGGTGACGGATTCGCGGTTGAAATTCCCAATGACTTCACCGCGGTGCAACGTGATGACGGCCATCTGCTGATTCATGATCCGTCCGAGAGCATCCAGATGGAATTGCAAATGACCGCCGGAAGCCTTCAGGCAGAGGGATCTGATCGGCCCGGCGGACAACATAATGAGGCGGCGGTGCCGGTGAATCCGCGCCACGCTCTGGCGCGATTTAAACAATGGCTTGGACGCTATGAAAACATGCGCCTTACCGAATCGCCCAAGCAGGTTCTCGGCATGCACCATGTCACCTGCACCGCGCAGGGCATTGACCGCGCCGGAATGTTTTTCGGTCTGGTGCGCAAAGTCATGAAAAAGCAGCCCCAGACCGGTGCCCGCTTCTGGGCCGTGTTCCATGGGAACGATGTGGTCTTTGCATCCTGCCGGGGCACCTGCGAGGCCGTCAATTTTCTCAAACCCATCGAGGATGGCATCATCGCGGCGGTGCGCGTAGGCGTGCAGGATACACTCAAAAGCCCCTTTATTCAGGCCGTTGTGGATCTGGCCAAAGATATTTCACCCACCGCGGCTGTTGCGCCGGTGGATGATGAAACCATCAGCGTTGGCGGAATGCGAATTCGTGTTTCACCGCTGCATCACACTTTCACGGAACAACCCGAACACCTGGCGGAAAACGTTAAACGCTTCTTCGATGAATTGCTGGTGCAGGATTCGGATCAGGAAATTCCAGAAAATGAGGATCCTTGGGCAACGGTGCGAAGCGAAATATTTCCCGTGCTTGTGCCGCGCACATTAGCCGCCAAACTTCCCGCATCCATTATGCTTGAAGAATGGATAAATGATCTGACCATCTGTTATCAGGTCAAGTCACACACCACGCTGGTAAGCATGGAAGATTGCCGCCTTTGGGGTATCGACCAGGAAACTTTGCACGAACATGCCATCGGCAATCTGCTTCGTGATACGCGGGAACTGAATATGACCGGCGGCCGGTGCGATAACTACACGCTCTTCAGCTTTCCGGTGGATCATCCCCTCAATGCCGCCCGGATCATGCTTCCGCTGGTGCAAAAACATCTGCGGCCCCATCTGGGAAAAAATTTCTACATGGCCGCTCCGGACCGTGATGTTCTGCTGGCTTTTTCCTGTGATGATGAAAAAACGCTCAGATGGTTCCGTCATCAGGTGGAATTGCGCTACACCAAGTCCGCAAACCCGTTAAGCGACAAATTATTTCTCATCACGCCCGACGGCGTCGTCGGGGATACCTATGGCTCTGAAAAGGAGGATCATCAAGAGTAACAACCATCGGCAGGGAACCGTCGAGTAACAACAACGGAAGGCTCCCTCCTCAAGACACCGGCGGATTGTTGGAAGAAGGCCCAACATTACCGCCGGTGTCGCTTTATACACCCATAACGGTAAGCCGTGCCACCAGGAACCACGGTCATGCCACAGCCCGCCGGATCAAAGGAAAGCCACGCGGGAACTCCAACCGGTATTGGTCATGAACTGACCGCGGTCGGACCGTTGGCGCAATTATCCGAACTGTCCGGTCACATAGGCCAAGGTCTGCTGATGCTCGGGATTGTGAAACATTTTGTCAGTTGGCCCCACTTCAATGAGATTGCCCATATAGAAAAAGGCGGTCTGATGCGCCACACGCACGGCCTGATGCATATTATGCGTGACAACAACAATGGTGATGGTTTTGCTTAATTCATTAATCAGCGATTCAACGGTCTTCGTGGCAATGGGATCAAGTGCCGAGCAAGGTTCATCCATTAAAAGCACTTCGGGATCTGCCGCAATCGCCCGGGCAATGCACAGCCGCTGCTGCTGGCCGCCGGAAAGCGAAAGCGCCGAAACATGCAGGCGATCTTTTACCTCTTCCCAAAGTCCGGCCGATCGGAGGGATTTTTCAACCTTTTCCGCGATGACAGCTTTCCCGCGAACACCATGAATCCGCAACGGATAAGCCACATTATCAAAAATGCTTTTCGGAAATGGATTGGGCTTTTGGAAGACCATTCCCGTGCGTTTACGCAATTCCATTACATCGGTGCGGCGATCATAAATATCGGCCCCGTGAATTTTAATGCTGCCGCGAACCTGACAATGTTTGATCAGATCATTCATCCGATTCAAGCAACGGAGAATGGTTGATTTACCGCAACCCGATGGCCCGATAAAGGCGGTAACTTCGCCATGAGCAATTTGCAGGTTCACGCCGTGTACCGCCCGCCCTTTGCCATAAAATACTTCCAGATTCTTTATATCAATCGCATGCCGCTTGACATGCTGATCCGGTGCCACCGGAATCATACGCGGCGCGTGTGCACTGTGGGATCCATGTTGTGCACCATTGGCACGCGAAACATTTTCAGTGGATACTGGCGGGGTCATAAACCGTACCTCCGGAATTTTAGGGCCATTCCGCCCTTTGCTTCGCCACCGGGCACAAACCACGGCAGCGCTTCTGCAAACTCGGTCTCACAATCCTGCTTAAGAATATGATATACCGCGGCTTGGGAGCAAGGATTTTCCGCCACAAATGCCCGAATTAGCGCAACATTATCCATTGGATTACATCTTGTTAGCGCAATGCTAACAAATGATCCCATTACGCCATTCGCGTATAAGAATTTCGCGATTTTAGATGGTTGACGCAAGGATGTTCATGAAATTTTAACATGGAATAAACAGAATCGAAAAATCGATCTTGTATAAACTTACATCGGTTATGGTTCGTTGGACGTGCAAAGATCGGCGTCGGTTTTTGTCACCAACCAATTTTTGAGGAGTCAACAGCATGGCAACCAACAATGATCTTCACGCCGCAGAAGTGTCGGAGGCGCTGAATGAAGTAAAATTCAGCGGCTTTCACCTGCGGGCCATCATCACTGCGGGCATGGGATTTTTCACCTCGGCATTTGACCTGACGGTTATTGGTACAGCTCTGGCGTTAGCCGGCCCGGAATGGATGAAGGGCTTCCTCGCCGATGGCGGGACCAAAGCCAATTTCGCATGGATGATGGGACTGGTGGGTTCCGTTTCACTGGCGGCAACATTCATTGGTGCCATTGTATTCGGTACAATCGCAGACAAAATCGGCCGTAAAAGTGTTTACGGCATTGAAGCCATTCTGATGACCATCGGTGCCCTGGGAAGCGCATTCGCCGGCGGTCCGATTTCCATGATCATCTGGCGCACCATCATGGGCTTTGGAATCGGGGGAGATTATCCGTTGTCCGCAGTTCTCATGAGCGAATATGCAAACCGTGAATCACGCGGCAAGATGGTAGGCATGGTGTTCTCCTGCCAGGCATTGGGTTTTCTGGCCGGCCCGATTGTGATTTTGACCATGCTGTCGGCGGGCGTCAGTCATGAACTGACCTGGCGCATTGCTCTGGGCTTGGGTGCATTGCCGGCGCTTGGCGTTATTATTCTGCGTCGCACCATGCCGGAATCGCCGCGCTGGCTCGCCCGGGCCAAGGGCCAGGCGGCTGCCGCGGCCAAGTCGCTTTCGACGTATTCCGAAGGCATCGCCCGCGCTGCCACCCGGGACACCGCCTCAGTGGTTCGCGAGCCTCTTGCCAAATATGCCATGACTCTTCTGGGCACCGCGGGTTGCTGGTTTGTTTTTGATTACGCCTACTATGGCAATACCATCGGCATGCCGACGATTATCAATTCAGTGGCTCCGCATGCTTCCATGATCACCTCCGCGGCATGGAATGTTTTAATCTTCGGAATCTTTGCGGTTCCGGGCTACGTGGTGGCCTTCATGTTCAGCGATAAGCTGGGCCGGAAATTTATACAAATGCTCGGCTTTGCGCTCATGGGCCTGATGTTCCTGTTGCTTGGCGTCATTCCAGCATTAGCGCATAACGCCGCGGCGTTTATCACCGTATTCGGCTTAAGTTACTTCTTCGCCGAATTTGGACCTAATGTTACCACGTTTGTTCTTGCGGCCGAGCTGTATCCCGTCAATCTCCGCACCACCGGTCACGGAATTTCGGCCGGGATTGCTAAAATCGGTGCCTTTCTGGGCGTGTTGTTCCTTAATGGTATTCTCGTGAAGCTTGGCTTCAGCGGTGGCATGCTGCTCTCCGCGGGCATGTCACTGATTGGACTGGTGCTCACGGCGGTGTGCATCAAAGAACCGGCTGGCAAATCGCTGGAAGAAGCCGGACAGGAATCAGGTTGGGAACCGGCTCAGAAAGTTCTTACCCGCGAAGCCATGCCAACCCCGGTTGGCGCTTCGGCGTAAATTATTATTGAGAGCGAGGCAGGCATCCCGAGGGCCAGGCCGAATTCGAGCCTGGCCCTTTTTGCTGCGCGAAGGAGCGGTGAGTTTATGGGGACGCGCCACGGTGCCATCATGCCGCTGGTTTCCATCTCGGTGGCAACCGGGAGTGATTTGAAAACATCATCAACCGCGACGTTCTGACGGCTGCCGGGAAGGAATTGGGTGATTGTTACGTTCAGCGGAGAACTCCGGAGATGGTGGCACGCTGAAATGCCCGGTGAGTGAGAATGACGCGCCCCGTGCAGTGTGCCAAACACCCGCGTTTCATTGCTCAATCGAATTCCGCAAGACTTGAAATTGCCAAGGCAATCGTGGACAATGGAAAACTGGTGATTCATGCGCGGCAGCAATTTAAAACTTAGCTATTCCGTGGAGGGCCGTCGCTCTCCCCGCGAGATACATCTCGCCGCCTACAAGGATTGCCTCTCTGCGCTGGTTGAGGACATACAATCCGCGCGAGAGAATGGGCGTCTCTCCGAAACGGAAGTAAGGTTCCTTCTGAAACTTGCGATCCGGCGGCAGGTCCACGACAACCTCAGCAATCTCGTAAGCCGGACCATTTCCATTTCCCCTTTGCTGACACACGGATCCCGGTCGCCTGGGGAAGCGCTCGGAGGCACTACCGCTACGGAGAACGACTATGCCGGATGACGGTGGAATAGAACCGGCAGCTCGATCCGGCGACAAAGAACCTTCCTTTTCACTGCTGCTGCAGCGGGTCATTGGGAAAGATTCCCTCGACATCACCGAGAAGCAGGTGGACGAAGTGCTGGCGCAGCAGCGGCAAATTCATGAGTTTGTCCATCAAGACAAACAACGGGAATCGTGGGACAAGCGTTTCTACTTTTTCGTCACGCTTGTTGCCTCACGGATTGTTATAATCCTTGTGCTTTTCTTTGCGAAGCAATTTCTGACGCAGGTTCTATCGCTGATTGTCGGTGGAATCGGCGGCTATGGACTGGGCCGATCCCAGCGGTAAGCGATACCTGGGCGATCTATTCTTCTCGTCTTACCGCAAGTCCAATTGGGTGCTGGGTCATGCCTGATCTTTTTACATCCTCCCGGGAACAACGCCTCAACGCGGCCCGCCCGCTGGCGGCAAGAATGCGGCCGGAAACGCTGGTGGAATTTGTCGGGCAGCAGCACATTCTCTCACCGGGCAAGCTTTTGCGCCGCATGATTGAAGCCGACCGGCTGGTGAGTCTGATTTTTTACGGTCCGCCCGGAACCGGGAAAACGTCGCTGGCGGAACTCATTGCCGGAGCCACGCGCCGGCACTTTGTACGCATCAATGCCGCCGCCGCCGGCGTTAAAGACGTGCGCGATGTACTGGCGCAGGCCAAAACACAATTGGAAAGCACGGGCGAGCGCACAATTCTTTTCCTCGATGAAATTCACCGCTTTAACCGAACGCAGCAGGACATACTTCTGCCGGATGTGGAAAACGGCATCATCACCCTCATCGGTGCCACCACGCAGAATCCTTTTTTCTCCGTTAACGCTCCGCTGGTATCGCGCAGCCAGATATTTCAATTTGAACCTCTGACTGCGGAAGATATCCGCAATCTGCTCCAGCGCGCCATAACGGATCCGGTGCGCGGGCTGGGAGCCTTCCAGCTCACGGTGGATGCCGCGGCGATGGATTATTGGCTGGAAATATGCGATGGCGACGCCCGACGGGCCTTGACCGCCCTGGAAATAGCCGTGCTTTCCCAACGCCCCGCTGCCGGCAATTCCGGGCCAAATATCCATATCACGCTGGAAATCGCCCGCGATTCCATTCAGGCCAAGGCCATGGTCTATGACGACGATGACCATTATGACTCGGCCAGCGCATTGATTAAATCCATGCGCGGAAGTGACCCGGATGCCACAGTTTACTGGCTTTCAAGAATGCTGGCGGCGGGAGATGATCCGCGATTTATCGCCCGGCGAATTGCGATTTGTGCTTCGGAAGACATCGGAAACGCCGATCCCACCGCCCTTTTACTGGCCGCCGCAGCCGTACAGGTAACCGAGTTTGTCGGCATGCCGGAGTGCCGGCTCACTCTGGCTCAGGCTGCAATTTATCTGGCCTGTGCTCCCAAAAGCAATCGTGTGACCCTGGCCATTGATCAGGCCATGGACGATGTAAAAAACAGCCGCACCATTCCCGTGCCGCGACCGCTGCGCGATGCGCATTATCCCGGTGCCCGGCAATTGGGTCATGAAGGATACCGCTATGCGCACCAATTTCCGGAGGGATATGTGCCACAGGTATACTTGGGCGTGGAAAAGCACTATTATCAGCCAACGGACCGGGGCCATGAAGCGGAGATAGGTCGATATCTTCAGCGGCTGGCGGAATTGGACAAGGCTTGGGCGAAGGCACAACAAGACGATAAAGGGTAACATCCCCAGGCGCGAACTGCAGGATGAGGAAATCAAGTCATGCAAAAAAATGATCTGCGGAAGGAAATGCGAAATGTTCTCTCGGCCATCACGCCGGAACAGCGCCACTTACGCTCTCTGGATGTCTGCCATCAGTTGCAGGACACACCCGAATTCCGCCGCGCGGAAACCATTATGCTGTTTTTATCCATGGAACAGGAAGTGGAAACCTCCACGCTGGTGCTTCAGGCATGGAAAGAAGGAAAAACCGTGGCGCTTCCCCATGTGCGTTGGGCCCAGAGAGAAATCGAACCCGTGGCCATTAAATCGCTGGATACATCCCCCAATCCGTCCATGCAGGGACTGCGTGATCCGGTCGGCGGAACACCGATTTCCCTGGCCAGAATTGATCTGGTCGCCGTGCCCGGGCTGGCGTTTGATCGTCGCGGCTATCGCCTGGGCCGGGGCAAAGGCTTTTATGATCGCTTCCTGTCGCAAAAAGATTTTCGCGGCCTGCGCATCGCCCTGTGTTTTCAAGAGCAACTTCTCGAAGATCTGCTGCCCGTGGAACCGCATGACATGCCCATGAATATGATTGTCACCGATCAAAAGATTCTGCGTTGCAATCATGGGTAATCCTGAATAACAATCAATCGCAGTTCTCCGCCCGCGGGCGGCAGGCGGTCTCGAATGTACCACGCATTTTCATGCCGGGATTGTTCGACTACAATTCGTTCGGTTTTGACGAAACGGAGTAAGTATGCCCAGAATTTGTTTCATATTGGTTGCCGGATTGGATCAACAGCTTGCCGTGGCAGGCGCGGAATTATTTGCCGGCTTTGCGCACCGTGGCACACTTGCACCGGTTACACCCGCGGTCACCTGCACCATGCAGGCCACGCTGACCACCGGTCAAACTCCCGCCGAGCACGGCATAATCTGCAATGGTTTATATACCCATGACATGGCAGATTTGCATCCGCTTCTGGATGACGACAGCTTTCCTGAATTCCGCCGGCAAATCAGTTTCTGGGAACAGTCCAATAAACTTCTCCAGACGCCGCGATTCTGGTCCGGCAAACCCCTCCGCACGGCGATGCTGTTCTGGCAGCAATCCATGCCCGATGCGGCGGATATTGTTCTGACCCCGAAACCGGAACACACGCCCGATGGCAAAACCGTTGCCAGTTGCTTCAGCCACCCCCGCGATCTTTATCAGCGCCTGACCGCCGGACTTGGAGCGTTTCCGCTGCACCAGTACTGGGGGCCTCTTGCTTCATTACCGAGTTCACAATGGATTATCAACGCCGCCATGGACATCTGGCGTCATGATCCCGTGGACCTGCAACTCGTCTATGTACCGCATCTGGATTACAACCTCCAGCGCTTCGGCCCGGATCATCCGGCGGTGGCCAAGGACGCAACGGATGTTGCAAACCTGCTGGCACCGCTGGTGCAAATGGTGCGACAAGACGGCGGCATTCCCATTATCGCCGGTGACTATGCCATGAATGCCGTTTCCCGGACTGTTTTCCCCAACCGGGCCTTGCGCGATGCGGGACTGCTTCAAACGCGGACCGATGAAGATGGCAAATTACTCATTGATTTTGCCGCCAGCCGCGCCGTTGCCATGGTGGACCATCAGATCGCCTTTATTTAT